>CAININ010000038.1 GCA_903849265.1 uncultured Acidimicrobiaceae bacterium | reverse complement strand
GTGGAGGTAAGGGGATTCGAACCCCTGACCTCTTGACTGCCAGTCAAGCGCTCTACCAACTGAGCTATACCCCCGAAGGTCGGCTCAGGTTATCAGCACACCACGAGGGGTCCGAATCGAGCCCCAGGTGGCGACGCCGGGCGTCGCCATCGCCCTGGACCCCCCCGATGACAATTCGGCCCGCACCCTCGTTACGATTCGGTTACGGGCGATGAGGCCACTGTCGACGCACCTGCGACTTCGACGGCACCGTCCCCGACCAGACACGACTACCAGAATCGAACGTAAGGGGCGCAGATGAGTGATTCGGTGGAATACCGGGACGGGGTCTTCGTGGCCACAGGGCAGACCGGAGCAGTCGATAGCTCCGCATTCGCAACCGAAACGGCGACCGGCACGGCGCTGATGGCCCGCCCAGGGGATCACCTTGCCCCGATCGACGCCCCTGGCCCCTTGCTGAGTGCCGAGTTGCCGCCGGCGGGCCCGGTGGGTCCGACGCCGCCGCCAGCACGCGCCGCCGGTGGCGCCCGACGAATCGCCGTCGCTACCATCATCGCCTCGCTGATTGCCGCGGTGGCCTTCGGGGCCGCGGCGTTCGGCGGTGCCTTCAACTCCGGCACGCCCGCGCCCGGCTCGGCCCGGGGCGCACTAGGTGCGGCTGCCGCCGCCTCGGCCGGAGCCACCTCGGTAGCCTTCGACCTTTCTGCCACCCAGTCCACCGCCAAGAGGGTCACCACGCTGGTGACCGGGTCCGGTGCCGCTGATCTGAAGACCGACGTCGCCCACCTGTCGGCCACTGTGCCTGCGATATCGGGCCTGGTCGGAAGTGGCAACGACGTCATCAACGTGATCGCCGATGGATCCACCATCTACCTGGGCTCTCCTGCGGTGTCGTCCCTGACCGGCGGCACCCGGTGGCTCAAGGTCGACCTACCCCAGGACGGCGATCGCGGCAACGCCTCCACCTCGACGCTCGGGGTCCTGGCCAACCCGTCGCAGCTACTGGGCCTGTTGGCCTCGATCGGCGGCCAGGTGACGACGGTCGGTTCCGTCAACCTCCACGGCATCCAGACCACGGAGTACACGACCACCGTCACCGTCGCTGAGCTGGCTGCCCGGGCCGGCCTTCCCACGGGCTCCGCCTCGGGGGCCAAGGTCTCGAAGGTCCTCGGCGAACTCGGCAACACCTCAGTGCCGGTCACGGCCTGGGTCGGCGCCGACGGGTACGTCCGTCAGCTCTCCGCCTCGATCGACCTGTCCAAGGCCACCCTGGGCAGCATCGCGTCGGATCTGATCAACGGCTCGATGTCCGGATCGGCAGGCCAAGCCACCACGTCGACCACGGTGACCGTGGGCTTCTCCCACTACGGCGACCCCGTGACGGTGGCGGTCCCGCCCGCCTCCGAGGTCACCGATGCGGGCGCCATCGCCTCGTCGATCAAGGGCGTGGCCTCCGCGATCGGGCACGCGGTGTCCGACATCGCCTCCAACTTCTGAACGTCCCGGAGGCCTGACGAGGTCGGGCAGATGGGGGCCCCGGCTGCGGCCGGTACGATCGGCCCCTATGGCACGGGCCTATGACGTCATCGACATCGAAAAGAAGTGGCAGCGCCGCTGGAGCGACGAAGGCACCTACGAGGTGGACGCCGACGACCCTCGGCCTCCGTGGTACGTGCTCACCATGTACCCCTACCCTTCGGGTGCGGCCCACATGGGACACGTCCGCAACTACACCTTCGGCGATCTCTTGGTCCGCCACCGCACCATGCTCGGTCACGCCGTGCTGTCGCCCTTCGGCTTCGACTCCTTCGGCCTGCCGGCCGAGAACGCCGCCATCAAGACGGGCACCCACCCTCGGATCTTCACCGATGCCCGCATCGAGGAGCTGAAGGAGTCCATCACCTCGCTCGGAGCGGTCTACGACTGGCGGCGCGAGGTGCGGAGTCACGACCCCGAGTACATGAAGTGGAACCAGGTCATCTTCACCAAGCTGTTCGAGGCCGGCCTGGCCTACCGGGCGAACGCTCCGGTCAACTGGTGCCCGGGGTGCCACACCGTGCTGGCCAACGAGCAGGTCCTGGCTGACGGGACCTGTGAGCGCTCCGGCGACCTGGTCATCAAACGCGACCTGGAGCAGTGGTTCTTCCGCATCACCAACTACGCCGATGAGCTGTTGGCCGGCCTCGACGACTTGGCGTGGCCCGAGCGGGTCAAGATTATGCAGCGCAACTGGATTGGTAGATCCGAAGGCGCCGAGATGGACTTGGCCGTGCAAGGTCGGGACGGGTCGGACGGGCGGGAGCCGCGGTCGCTCCGGGTGTTCACCACCCGGCCCGACACCTCGTTCGGGATGACCTACGCGGTGGTAGCCCCCGAGCATCCCCTGGTGGCCGAGCTGACGACGGCCGAGCATGCCGACGAGGTCGCAGCGCTGCAGGCCCGGGCCGCCGCCAGCACCGATATCGAGCGGATGTCCGAGTCGGGTTCTGCCAGCCTGTCCAAGCGTGGTGCGTTCACCGGCTCCTCTGTCGTCAACCCCTTTACCGGTGCTCCGGTTCCGGTCTACGTGGCCGACTACGTGTTGATGGGATATGGAACCGGCGCCATCATGGCCGTGCCCGCGGAGGACACCCGTGACTGGGACTTCGCCCAGGCCTATGGCCTCCCCTTCGTCCGCACTGTGCAGCCGCCCGAAGGCTGGGACGAGACTGGCGGGCCCGACGGAGGCCCGGGCGGTGCCTACACGGGCACGGGCCAGAAGATAAACAGCGACTGGCTCGACGGCCTCGACATCCCGACGGCCAAGGCACGCTCGATCGAGTGGCTCGAGCAACAGGGCATCGGCGTCGGCAAGGTGAACTACCGGCTGCGCGACTGGCTCGTGTCGCGTCAGCGGTTCTGGGGCTGCCCGATCCCGATCGTCTACTGCGCCGAACACGGGATGGTGCCGGTGCCAGCCGATCAGCTGCCCGTCCTCGCCCCCGACGACGTGGAGTTCCAACCCACCGGGGAGTCCCCGCTGGCCACTCATCCAGGATTCCTCAATACGACCTGTCCGACCTGTGGGGGACCGGCCACCCGTGAGACGGACACCATGGACACGTTCGTGGACTCGTCCTGGTACTTCTTGCGGTTCACCGACCCATGGACGCCCGACGCACCCTTCGACAAGGAGATCGCCCGGCACTGGATGCCGGTCGACCAGTACATCGGGGGGATCGAGCATGCCATCCTCCACCTGCTATACGCCCGGTTCTTCACCAAGGCGCTGGTCGATGTAGGGATCGCCCCCGAAGGGTTGCGCGAGCCGTTCGCCAACCTGTTCACCCAGGGAATGATCCGGATGGACGGCAAGAAGATGTCCAAGTCGAAGGGCAACCTGGTCGCCCCGTCGAGCTACCTGACCACCGTGGGCGCTGACGCGCTGCGCCTGTTCCATCTGTTCGTGGGCCCCCCGGCCGATGACGTGGACTGGACCGAGCAGACCGACTCGGTGATCGACGGATGCGCCCGATACCTCGACCGGGTCTGGCGCCTGGCCGTGCCCGACGAGCCTCGTGCAGCCGGTGACACGACGAACGACCTGAGTGATGCCGATGTGGCGATCCGGAGAGCGACCCACAAGCTGATCGAGCGGGTATCTCGCGACTATGAGCGGTGGTCCTACAACACCGCGGTCGCCGCCTGTATGGAGTTCGTCAATCTCCTCCACCCCTACGCCCGTGATGGCGGTCGCAGTGATGTCGTCGACGAGGCCGTCGACACCCTGCTCTTGTTGTTGGCGCCGATGACGCCCCATGTTGCCGCCGAAGCCTGGGAGCGCCGCCACGGGGACCATATCCATCTGGAGACGTGGCCGCTGCCCGATCCAGCCTTGTTGGTCGAGGACACCGTGACCATGGTGGTCCAGGTCAACGGAAAGGTCCGCGACCGGATCGAGGTGGCCGCCGACATTTCTGAAGCCGACGCCGAGCGCCTAGCGCTCGAGTCTGCGCCAGTGGTCGACGCGCTGGGGGGAGCGATGCCGAAGCGGGTCATCGCCCGACCCCCCAAGCTCGTCAACATCGTGGTCTGACCGGCGGGCGACAGCCTCTGGTCAGACCTTCACGGATTGTGGTCAGACCTTCACGGAGATCAGGACTCCGGCCGACACGCTGGAGAAGCTGCACTCGCCCGACGCGGTGCCCTTCACCAGGTTCGGGGTCTGGCTCGAATCGCCGACATGGACCGCGGGGGTGTTGGCCGAGCACGTGATGTTCTTGCCCACCGTGTTGTTCATCGTCTCGTTGGCATCTGGTTCTGCGAACGTGTTGTTCGAGTCGGTCAGGCTCTTGTGCACGGCATTGCGGATCAACCCGAGCCAGCACGACTGCACGCCGATGACGTGGAGGTTCCCGCCGATCGAGTTGTCCTCGAAGTCGCTGAACACAGGGCTGAAGTTCTTGGCGAAGTAGCCACTCGTCGGAACCGTGCACGTCGACCCGCCTCCGCCATGGGAGAGATTGATACTTCCACCGATGGTGCTGGCGTGGACGACGAGGCCGAGGGCCCCCGCTCCAGTGATGTTCATGCCGACGGTGTTGGTTCCGGTCAGCGTTCCAGCCGGGTCGTCGCTGCAAGGTGCGTAGTTCGGCTCGCACCCCATGGCGAACACCGCGCCGCTGGTCACCTTGACGCCACCGGTCACGTGCAGACTGCTCGTTCCGATCCCCGTCACGTCATTGCGGGCGAAGGTCGCATCGAGGGTCGCCCCAGTGGCGACCGTGATGCTGCCGTTCACGGTCGTGGGACCGCCGTCGACGACGCAGTACCCGGAGATCACCACGCTCGAGGAGTAGGTGCCAGCGAGCACGCCGGGCGAGGCGCTGGTCCCCGTGCAGGTCGCACCCACGGCCGTGCTGTGGAGGGGAGCCGCTTCGGCATGATTGGGCACCGCCAGCGCGATCCCTCCCAGCATGCAGAGCGCAACAAGTGGTCGATACAGCCTTCGAGTGTTCATGTGGATTGCCCCGATCCGTGGTTGATGTGGAAGAACGTTTGCTGTCAGGTCCAGCTCACCGATGCAGCTGGCAGAGGTTGTCTGTCAGGTCCGGAAGTCGGCGAGGACCTCGGCCCACCGCTGTGTGCTGATGCCCGATGGCGCATAGATGTTGAACCGGTCGATGACGCCATCGAACCGTTCGCGGACCTTTGCCGCGACGGTGTCGATCTCACCGACCACTGCGAAGGTCGACAGCATTTCGTCGTCGATGAGCGCGGTCATGTCGTCCCACGCCCCTCGCTTCGACAACGTGTTGAGCTCGGTCTGGAGGTCGCCCCAGCCGTGGAGCTCGAGGACCGGTCGATAGGCCGGGGTCGAGCCGTAGAACGCGAGCTGCTTGCGGGTTGCCGCTGCGGATCGGGTGAAGGCCTCTTCGTCGACGCCGGTCACCACCATGCCCGGATACGAGATTTGGATATCGGAACGAGAGCGGCCGCTCGTCGCCAGACCGCGCTCCAGTGCCGGCAGGGTGGCTTCGCGCAGGTAGCGCTCGGTCGTGAAGGCGTGCGCCAGCAGTCCGTCCGCTACTTCGCCGGCCACCTCGGTCATGAGGGCACCTACGGCGGCCAGGAACACGGGAGGGTTTCCATACGGATTAGGTCCCGGGTCGAACATGGGGGTCATCAGGGTGTGGCGGTAGTACTCGCCACGGAAGGCCAACCGGCTGCCGTCGGACCAGCTGGCCCAGATGGCCCGGACGGCCAAGATCAACTCACGCATGCGAGGAGCAGGATGCGACCACGGCATCGAGAACCTCTTTTCGATGTGGGGCTTGATCTGCGACCCGAGGCCCAGGAGGAACCGTCCTTTGGCCATGGTCTGGAGGTCGTTGGCCGTCATGGCCAGCGTCATCGGGTTCCGAGCGAAGGCCACCGCGATGCCGGTGCCCACCTGGAGGCGCTCGGTGTGTTCGGCGGCAAGGACGAGGGGAAGGAACGGGTCGTGGCCGGTCTCGGCCGACCAGATGCCGTCGTACCCGGACGCCTCTGCATCCGTGGCCTGGGCCACAACTCCGGCCGGATCGAATCCGAGCGTTCCGTCCACGAACATGGTCAACGGTACCAAGTGAACGTGTTTCCAGGCATGGATTTCTCGGTAGTCATCGACGGTAGTTGCGCAACCACGCTCCGTGTCACCACAATTGGTGGGTGACCGCTGACGGAGACGACCAGTTCATGCCGCGACCGCTGCCAGGGGCTGCGTCCGGCGTGACCGACGAGGATCGCAACCGATACGGAGCGCTCCTCGACCGAGCTGCCGAACGCGGCCTGTTGACACCTGTCGAATACGAGGTTCGCCTGGCGGCACTGGCCGAGGCGACGTCAGTGGATGAGCTCCAGACCATCGTGACCGAATTGCCGGCCTTCGGCGGCACGATGACGGCAACACCTGGGACAGGAAGGTCGTCATCGCCGACTCGGGGGACTGCTGCCCGTGGTGCGGGCAGCGTGCCTCCGGCCGACCTCGACTCGGTCCTTTGGGCCAGTCTCACCCCGGCCACTGCCCGAAAGACCCGGGGGAACCCGTGGTTGATCTTGATCGTGGTGATCGTGGTCCTGATCGTCGCCCTTGTGACGCTCGGCCTGGTTGCGGCCCACTTCTCCCACACGCACCCCGCTGGTGCCGCGGGGGTCGCAGGGAGCGCGGTCAGTCGCTTTCGCCTCTGAGGAACTGCTCGAGTTCAGCGGCGATCTCATCGCCGCTCGGAAGGTCCGACGCGAACCCCAACGGGGTTCCCTCCTCGGAGTCGATGGCGGCCTCGAGTCGGCGGACCATTTCGAGGTGGTCGGGATTGGCTCCGATGAGGTCGTCCACTTGGGTTCGAGATGCCTCGCCCGCCGTGCGCAGCGCGACCGTATCGAGCACGGTCCCAGTGACCGCGCAAAGCCCTTCGATCAGGGCGGCACTGGCCTCGGGGTAGGGCATGGCCGAAACGTAGTGAGGGACACGGGCCCACAGACCGATGACAGGGACGCCGGCTGCGCCCAGCGCCACCTCGAGGGCCGCCTGCACGCCAGCAGGCACCTCGAGGGTTCCATGCACGGTGCCCACCCGTCCGGCGAGGTCGGCCGACTGCGGTGGGACGGTGGATGCCAAGCGCACGGGTCTGGTGTGCGGCGTCGGAGCAGGAAAGGCGCCGAGGCCGACGACAGTGCGGACGTCGAGGAGGCTGGTCAGGTCCACGACGGCGCGGATGAAGGTCGGCCAGGCGAAGTCGGGTTCGGGGCCGGTGAGGTACAAGATGTCGCCGCCCACCCGGTCTTTGCCGGCCATCAGCCGGATAGTCGGCCAGGTCAGTTCGGTGGTCACACCGTTCTCCAGGCGGGCGATCGGCCGTCTGGCCCGCTGGTCGATCAGGGGTTCTGTGTCGAAGGTGGCGACCACGCTCGTCGGGGATCCGGTCAGTAGATGTGCGATGGCAGCAGACGCCCCCATGCCCGCATCGACCCACCCTTCGAGGGCGACGACCAGGACCGGACGCTCGAGCCGGATGCCGACGGGCTCGCCCCAGCCAGGGTCGAACGCATAGAGGTCGCTCGCTTCGTAGCGACTCACAGGGCCTCCACGTCCGCCAGGGCACGCTCGCCGAGTTTGGTGACACCTTCGGCGAACTGGTCGACACCACTGCGGTCGCCCGCTGCAGCGCCGCCGGCGTAACGGACGTAGACACCCTGGAGGATGCACGCCAGCTTCCAGATCCCGAACGCCTGGTAGTACCCGATGGCGGAGACGTCGCGGCCGGAGGCTGCGGCATAGCGCTCGACGAGCTGCTTGCGGGTGGCGAAGCCGGGGAGAGCGGTGGGGGCGACGCCCAGGACGGCCTGGTTGGAATCGTCCATCTCGGCCCAGTAGACGAGGAGCAGTCCCAGGTCGGCCAGGGGGTCGCCGAGGGTGCAGATCTCCCAGTCCAGGATGGCGATGACGTCACCGTTGTCGTCGAGCACGGTGTTGTCGAGTCGGTAGTCGCCGTGGACGATGGTGGCGCCCTGCTGGTCAGGAATCTTGGCCGACAGCACCTCCCATGCCCGATCGATGACGGCGGGACCTGGCTGGCCCTCCAAGGTGGACTTCTCGAACTGGCCGTGCCACCGCTTCAGCTGGCGGGCGATGTACCCCTCTTTTCGGGCGAACTCGCCGAGGCCGGCCGCGTCGACGTCGACTGCGTGCAGCTTGGCCAAGGTGTCGATGAGTGAGTCTGAGGCGTGGGCCCGCACTGATTCGGACACCCCTGCGGAGGCCGCCTCGTCGCGGAGGATGTGCCCCTCGACGAAGGACATGACGAAGAAGGGCGCACCGTTTACAGCCGGGTCGGAGCAGAGCCCGAGGGTGCGGGGGACCGGCACGTCGGTCGACTGGAGCGCGCTGATCACGGTGTGCTCACGTGTCATGTCGTGCGCCGTCGCCAGCACATGGCTGACCGGAGGGCGTCGCAACGCATAGGCGTGCCCGGCGGCGTCGGTGACCCGATAGGTGAGGTTGGAGCGCCCCCCGGCGATGAGGTCGAATGTGTAGGGGGCGACAGAGCCGGTCACGTTCGCAGCCATCCACTCGGTGACGGGCTCGCGGTCGATGCCCTCCACTACGAGCTCTCCGTGATCTGCCTGGTCTGCGGTGTCCGGTGCGGCGTCCATGCCCTGACGCTACCCGCGTCGTCACCTCGACCCGGTGCCGGACCGGTGGCGACCCGTTGGCCGGTAACGTCGGAGGTCATGGTCGATGCTACTGACGCAACGTTTGAGGAGGTCGTCCTCGAACGGTCCTTCCAGGTCCCAGTGGTGGTGGACCTGTGGGCCCCCTGGTGCGGCCCTTGCACCACGCTCGGCCCCATGATCGAAACGATCGTTGCTGCGACCGACGGGGCCGTCGAACTGGCCAAGGTCAATGTGGACGAGAACCCGACCGTGTCGGCGAGCTTCAAGGTGCAGTCGATACCGGCGGTGTTCGCCGTACGCAACGGGGCTGTGGTCGACCAGTTCATCGGAGCGCAGCCCGAGGCCGTCATCCAGGCCTTCATCGACCGCTTGACCCCTGTCCGGTCCGAGGCTGACGTGCTGGCCGAACAAGGTGCATCCACAGGCGACGAGACACTCCTGGTCCAGGCGCTGGAACTGCAGCACGACCACCCCGTCGCCATCCCCGCCCTGGCAGCACTGCTGATCGCCCGAGATGACGTCGACGGTGCGCTGGCGATCCTCGGTCGGATCCCCGAGACGCCAGAGACCCGCCGGCTACTGGCCGAGGCACGGCTGGCCAGCCGCGAGGACGTTGCGACCACCGCGGTCGACACGCTGCTCGACGACCTCCTCGACCGGGTGAAGGACGATCCTGATGCACGCCAAGAGTTCCTCGACCTGTTGGAGACGCTCGGCCCGGAGGACCCACGGACCCTCACCTATCGCAAGGCCCTGGCCTCCCGCCTGTTCTGACCGAGGTGCCCGCACCGCTGCGTCGGGCTGCCACCACCTCCGGTAGCGTCACCTCTGTGCGTGCCACCACCCTGCGACTCGGACACCGGAACTTCGACATCGAGCACCGCTCCCTCGTGATGGGCATCCTCAACCGCACCCCGGACTCGTTCTACGACAAGGGACTGACCTTCGAGCTCGACGACCTCGTCGGCCGGGCCGGCCTCTTGATCGACCAGGGCGCCGACCTGCTCGACATCGGGGGCGTCAAGGCCGGGCCTGGGCCCGAGGTGGGGGAAGCCGAGGAGCTCGACCGGGTGATTCCGGCGATCGAGGCCCTGGCCGCCCGCTATGACATCGCCCTCTCGGTCGACACTTGGCGTGCGTCGGTGGCCCGCGAGGCCTACCGAGCTGGGGCGGTCGTCGGCAACGACATCAGCGGCTTCGCCGACCCGGACTACCTGGCGGCGGCCGCCGAGCACGGCGCCACCGTGGTGGCCACCCACATCCGGCTGGGACCCCGGATCCCCGACCCAAACCCGGTCTACGACGACGTGGTTGACTCGGTGCGCACGTTCCTGCTCGAACGGGCGGACCGAGCCCTGGCGGCGGGGCTCGCACCGGACCAGATCATCGTCGATGCCGGCTTGGATCTCGGGAAGACGGCTGCCCAGTCGTTGACTCTGCTGCGGGCCTCGGACCAACTCGCTGACCTCGGGTATCCGTTGCTGCTGTCGGCATCCAACAAGACGTTCCTCGGGGTCGTGCTCGACCTGGAGATCGGCCAACGCAAAGAGGCGTCTGTGGCGGCCACGTCGCTTGGGGCGGCCCTCGGGTGCCGGGTGATGCGCGTCCACGAGGTGGCTGCCCACCGGCAGGCGTGTGACGCCATCGCCGCAGTCACCGGGGCCCGACGATGAGCGCTGCCGCAGTGACCGCCACCGGGCACCGGCCCGCGTATCTGGTCAAAGGCTCCGACCCATCGCTGGTGGCTCAGGCCGCCCACGCACTGGTGGAACAGCTGGTCGCCGGTGGCGACCCGTCCATGATGGTGGAGGAGTTCGGTGGCCCGGGCGTCGACCAGTTCGATATCGGTGTCGTCATCGACGCCTGCACGACGCCTCCGTTCTTGGTGGAACGACGGGTTGTCGTCGTACGCGAAGTCGGGCAGATTGCCACCGCCGACTCCAAGCGACTCGCCGCCTACCTGGCAGACCCCCTTCCCACGACGGCACTGGTGCTGGTCGCCGGTGGCGGTGCCGTGAACCCGACCTTGTCCAAAGCCGTCACGGCGACGGGGGACGTGGTCGACACCTCGGTCGGGATCGGAAAGGCCCGGTCGCAGTGGCTGTCCGCGCACCTGAAGGGCGGTCCGGTCCGCCTCGACGGCGCGGCCCAGAACCGCCTCGCTGAGCACATCGGCTCGGACATGGGCCGACTTTCGGGTCTGCTCGACACGCTTGCCGCCGCCTACGGCCAAGGGGCGACCGTCACGGCTGGCGACCTCGAGCCATTCTTAGGGGAAGCCGGTGCCCTCGCCCCATGGGACCTGACCGACGCCATCGACGCAGGCAAGACGGCGCCGGCGCTCGGGGTGCTGCATAGGATGCTGATCGCCGGGGAGTCGCATCCGTTGGTGATCCTCGCCCACCTGCACAAGCATTATCGCCAGATGCTGCGCCTCGACGGGTCCGGGGTGAACTCGCCCGAGCAGGCCGCCGAGGTCCTCGGCATCAAGAGCTCCTTCCCAGCCAAGAAGGCCCTGGGGCAGGCCAATCGCCTCGGGACCGCCCGCATCGCACGAGCCATGCAGCTCCTGTCCGAAGCCGACCTGGATCTGCGCGGCTCCACGGGGCTCTCGGGCGAACTGGTGGTCGAGGTCCTGGTGGCCCGGCTCAGCCGCCTGGGCCGCTAGCGGGGCGGCCAGGGCACCCGGTCAGTTGAGGGCTGAGTCCCGGGACTGGGCTCCGTCGTCGCATACGTTTTCGGTCCACGACCCGCCGTCCCAGTAGCGGTACTGGTGGCGGCCGATCGGGTCGTCCATCCACTGAGCCGCAACAGTGTCTCCATGACCGATGTCGACCAGCAGGTCCCCGTGGTCGCGAGCGGTGTCCTCCACCATCGTGTGGTCGATCCTGGGCGAGCCGAGGGCGACCTGCATCGGGGCCATCATGGGGAGGCCCTTGGCCGACCCACCTGACCGGAGTGTCTTCGAGATGGGCCGTGCACTCGACATGACTGCGGGGCTGGTCCCGGACGAACGGTCCAGGACGGCCGCATCGCCCGGACGAGTGAACGGCGACAGCCCGCTGGCCTGGGGCGGAGACGCCGTGTCGTTGCTGTCATTGGCTTGGACCCGTCGACCGGAGTGCACCTGGTCGTCCATCTCCTGGGTGGCCCCGAGGATCTGGGCGGCAACAGCGGCCAGTGACTCGGACTCATCGAAGGAGGCACGCTGCCTCGGGTGGTAGGGGCGCCCCATCCCACCCGGAAAGTGAAGCCCCTCAGTTTCGGGGACGGTCGCAGCGGCTGTCGCCGCGGCTGTCGCCGTGGGGTTCGAACCCGTTGATTCGCTCCCGGCGTCGGCGTTGGCGTCGGCGTCGGCGTCGGCGTCCCGACCGTCGTCCGTGTGGCGGTCGACGCCAGATGGGGCGACGGATACGAGTCGGGGCTCACTCGATTGGATGGCGCGGTCAACCCGTGGCTCGCCGAAGCTGCCGATCGAAGTCGGGAGCGCCAGTGCTTGGATGAGCCGGGTGTCTTCGGCGATCAGCACTCCACGGTCAGCAAAGCGTTCGAAGGGAAGATTGGCGGCGCGCCCGGTGGCGGCGATGGCGATGACCTTGGGTCGTGCGCCGAACACGTAGATGGCAAGACCGACGCCTGGCAGGAGCAGGACGAGCAGAAGGCAGATGGCCTTCGGCTCGCCGGCAGTCCTCCACGCCCATCCGGGCTGGCGGATCAGGTCGACAGCCCCGATGACCATCGAGAGCGCGACCACGGCGGCGATCGCCATGAGGGTGACGTTGGTGATCTGGGCGAATGTTCCGGTCATGACGGATGCCCCCCGGCTCCTGAGGAAGCAGGGCTTGGCCGCAGGGGCAACGATTCGCCCTTGCGGTTCCGATCTCTGGTTCCTGTCTTCTGCTGCCCCATGGAGTCCACGTTCGCTCCTCGTAGTTGTTACCACTCTAAGTGTTGACTACAACACTCACAGTAGTCAAGGGTCTGTGGTCACTTTCCTCGTTGGTGTTGTATCGGCACGCCCGCGTTCGTTCTGCACCGGTTTGTCCGGGGTCAGCGGAAATCGCGTGAGGAGGGGACCGGACCAAGCACGAGCGGCTCGAACCGCTCTGCCACCAGGGTCATCGACCCCTCGGACCGCTCGACCCGACCCCGGACCAGGAGCGCTGGGCATGCGCGGGCCACCGGTTTCCATCGGACCCAGGCACCCCGGGAGCACACGATGTTGACCATCCCGGTCTCGTCCTCCAGGTTGAGGAAGACCGCGCCGTGTGCACTCTCAGGTGCCTGACGGTGGGTGACCACGCCCCCGACGGTGACCCGGTCGCCGGCAGGGCGGCCGACCAGCGCGGAGGCACGAACCACTCCCCGTCGGTCCAGCCCGGGCCGGGCCAACTCCATGGCCGTGGTGTCCGGGGCCATGCCGAGAGCCCACAGGTCATCGGACACCTCTTCCCACGCAGTGGGGGCGGGGAGGGACGGGGGTTCGGCTCCGGTGACCACGCCCGGCAGCCGGTCGGCGGTGGCCTGGGCTGCCGCGCCCGCCGCCCAGACCAATCCTCGTCTCCCGCCTACGGCCTGCCCCCCGCCTGCGGCCCGCTTCCGGTCGTCCAGGCCGTCGAGGGCCCCGGCGGTGGCGAGCGCCTCCAATTGGACCCGGGTCACCCCGGCACGACGCACGAGGTCCTCCATGCTCGACCACGGTGCCCCTGCCTCGATCCGGCCGGCGATATCAGAGCCGATGCCGCGCACCGAAGACAGCCCGAGGCGCACCGCCGCCGACTCGGAAGGGATCGGCCCGCCCCTCCTGCGCACCGGGTCGCCTGCCGGCTCGAGGCTCGCGGCTGCCTGGCCCTCGTTGACGTCGGGCCGGCGCACCACCACCCCGTGCCGCTTGGCATCGGCGACCAGGCTCTGGGGAGACCAGAACCCCATGGGCTGGGCGTTGAGCAGCCCGGCGGTAAAGGCGGCTGGATAGTGCACCTTGCACCATGCCGTCGAGTACACCAGGTGAGCGAAGGCCACGGAGTGACTCTCGGGAAATCCGAAGTTGGCGAAGGCGGCGAGCGCCGAATACACCTGTTCGGACACCGCCTCGGACACGCCCCGGGCAGCCATGCCGGCGAACAGGCGGTCGCGGAGCCGGGCCATGCGCTCGCCCGACCGCTTGGCGCTCATGGCTTGACGCAGTTCGTCGGACTCGGTCGGGCTGAACCCGGCCACATCGATGGCGATCTGCATCAGCTGCTCCTGGAAGAGCGGCACGCCGAGGGTGCGTTCCAGGGCCGGTTGCATCAGCGGATGGAGGTAGGTGACGGGCTCGGTCCCGTTGCGCCGCCGGATGTAGGGGTGCACGGCGTTGCCCTGGATGGGGCCGGGCCGGATGAGGGCGACCTCGATAGCCAGGTCGTAGAAGCAGCGGGGCTGCACCCGGGGCAGGGTGTTCATCTGGGCTCGCGACTCGACCTGGAACACGCCCACCGTGTCGGCCCGGCACAGGAGGTCGTAGACCTCGTCCTCCTGGCCGAGGAGGGCCAGATCGACGGTGACCCCGTGGGCCTCGGCCACCAGGTCGACCATGTGGTGCAGGGCGGTGAGCATGCCGAGGCCGAGGAGGTCGAACTTGACCAGGCCGGCCGCTGCGCAGTCATCCTTGTCCCACTGCAGCACGCTGCGGCCGGGCATTCGTCCCCACTCCACCGGGCACACTTCCACCACCGGCCGGTCGCAGATGACCATGCCGCCCGAGTGGATGCCGAGATGGCGCGGAAACCCGAGCAGCTCAGCCGCCAGCTGCTGTACTAGCGGCGGCAGATCCTCGCGCTCGGCCAGCGCCTGGCCGCGCTCGGTCGACCCGGCCCAGCCGTCGGCCTCCTCGGCGGTGTGGCCGAGGGCCTTGCCCACGTCGCGCAGGGCCGACCGGGACCGGTAGGTGATGACGTTGGCCACCTGGGCGGCGTGGAGCCGGCCGTAGCGGGCGTAGACGTACTGGATGACCTCCTCACGCCGGCCCGACTCGATGTCGACGTCGATGTCGGGCGGCCCGTCGCGAGCCGGGGACAGGAAGCGCTCGAAGAGCAGGCCGAGCGACACCGCGTCCACGTTGGTGATGCCGAGGGCGAAGCAGACGGCCGAGGTGGCGGCCGATCCTCGGCCCTGGCAGAAGATGTCCTGGCGCTTGCAGAATTGGACGATGTCCCACACGGTGAGGAAGTAGCCCGGGAACCCGAGGGCCCCGATCACCTCGAGCTCGTGGTCGATCTGGGCGTAGGCCCCGGGCACCCGTTCGAATCCCTGGGCCCCATACCGCTCAATCGCCCCCCGCCGGGTCAGCTCGGCCAGCCAGGTCTGCTCGGTGTGCCCCTCGGGCACCGGAAAGTCGGGGAGCCGAGGTGCCACCAGCCGGAGGTCGAACGCGCACTCGGCGGCCAGCTCGCCGGCCCGGTCCACGACTCCGGGCCACCGGGCGAACCGCCGCCGCTGCTCGGCCTCGCCCCGCAGACAGGCGGTAGCCGCCGAGGGGAGCCACCCTTCGAGCTCCTCTAGGGTCCGCCTCGCCCGCACGGCGGACAGGGTGGTGGCCAGCGGGAAGCGCGCCGGGGTGGCGTAGTGGACGTTGTTGGTGGCGACTGGCGACACGCCCCGTTCGATGGCCAGCACGGCCAAGGCGTCGTTGCGAGGCCCATCGATCGGCGTGCCGTGGTCCCATAGCTCGACGGCGAGGTGCTCCCGGCCGAACCGATCGATGAGCCGGTCGAGCGCCCGGCCCGCTGCCGCCGGCCCTTCGTCGGTCAGGGCCGTGGCCAGGGGCCCCTTCCTGCACCCGGTCAGGATCTGCCAGTGGCCGCCGTGACGGTCGGACAGGGCGTCGAGGGTCAGGATGGGACGCCCCTTCTCTCCTCCGTCCAGGTGCGCCTCGGCGATGGCCCGGCTGAGGCGGGCGTAGCCGTCGGGGTCCCGGGCCAGCACCACCAGGTGGGTGCCGGCCGGGTCGGGCATGCCGGTGCGCAGGTGGGGTCCGTCGGCATCCGACAAGGTGAGCTCGGCCCCGAACACTGTGGGCAGGCCGAAGGCCCGCGCCGCCCCGGCGAACCGGACCGCCCCGTAGAGGCCGTTGTGGTCGGTCAGCGCCACCGCCGACAGCCCGAGCCGGACGGCTTCCGCGGCCAGTTCCTCGGGGTGGCTGGCACCGTCGAGGAAGGAGAAGTTGGAGTGGGCGTGGAGCTCTGCGTAGGCCATGGTCGTCTTCGGCCGCTCAGCCGTAGGTCGCCTCGACCCACCAGTGGCCCCGTTCGGCCACCAGCAGATGGGCACAGCGGGGGGTGACGGCCTGGAGCCGGGCACCCCGCCGGCGCGACCGGGACCACCAGCGCTCGTCGGCCGGCCAGGGCCCGGCCCACCCGGACAGCGGCTCCCACGGGCCGCCCTCCACGGACAGACGGTCGGGTGCTGCTGTCAGCAGTCCCCGACTCGAGACCCGGACCGGCTCACCCCGGCCGTCGGCCAGATCGGCCCGCACGGGGTCCGGGTGGACGACGGCCGGCGCCGGCGCCGGAATCTGCCCGGGCCAGGGAGCACCCGCCCCGGCGCTGGAGGCGTTGCCCTGCGGCTGTCCACCGGTGGTCCAGGTCACGAACCTGGCCCGCTCCACCGGGCCCCTCCCGCCCTGGAGACGCACGGTCACCACTCCGTCGGGGCCGAGGAGATCCTGGGCGGCGGACAGGCACCGTGCGGCCCGGGCATCGGCATCGCTCACCCCGCCCCAGAACCCGGGCTCGGCCACCACGGGGAGGTCCTCGGCGGGCTCGCCGGCGAGCAGGCGTGCGGTGCGGGGCTGGCGGAGGTCGGCTTGCTCGCCGCTCCGCCCGCTGGCCACCCGGTGGGCATGGGTGCCGTCGGCCCCGAACCGGCCGATGACGTCGGCGTCGGACAGGGCGGCGAACTCGCCCAGGGTGCGGATGCCGAGCCGGGCGAGCAGCCCGGCGAGGTCACGTTGGCCGAGGATGCTCACCGGCAACGGGGCGAGGAACCCAGGGGTTCCCCCGGCCGGGACGATCAGGCCCCGGCGGGCGGCCAGCACGGCGGCGAACAGCCCGTCGGCCACACCGACCTCGGACGGGCTGACACCGCAGGCGGCCGCCTGGACGAGTTCGACCAGGGCGCCTTCGCCGCCGAAGTACCGAGCCGGCCCCCGAGACGGCAACGAGCAGATGCCGGGACGCACCGCGGTCACCCACGGGCAGTAGGTCTCGACGGCGGCGATCACCTCGGCGAAGGTGCGGAGCATGGCACCTCCCTCGTCCTCGAGGAGGAGTTCGGGGCAGTGCACGACCAGCAGGCGATCCACGTCAGTGCCCCCCTGCACCGGCACCGGCACCGGCGACTGCTCCATCGGCGACTGCTCCATCGGCGACGGTCCCATCGGCGGCGGGCAGCCACAGGTGATGGCGGGTAGGTCGGGCCGCGGACCGGCGACCGGCGACGGTCACTGTCATCCGCCTCTGCCGGAGGTGGCCCTCGCCGGCATCGACCCCCTCCCATGCCACGTCGTCTACTTGCAGACGCAGGTCGGGGGGCTCAGGCCAGCCGGCCCGGCCAGGAACGACGATCAGGACGGCCCGGCGCTCCCGTGCCCGGGCCACCAGGCGCCGAGCCATGGCCGGCCGGGGTGGGAACGGTGGGCACAGCACCACCAGGTCGACTCCTTCGAGCACGGCGGCGGTGGCTTCGGCCCAGGCCACGCCGGGCCGGGGGAGGACCGCCAGTCGATCGAGGTCGATGCCTAAGTCGACGGCGGCCACGGCCCCGAGGCCGGGGTGGCCGACCAGCGCGCACCACGACCCTGACCCCGATGCCCCGGCCACCAGGGCCAGGGCGATGCTGAGGGATCCGTCGTCGCCGGGCCGGCCGACGGTCAGGGTGGTGCCCCGGCGCAGCGCCCTGTCAGGAAGCAGCCCGGCCAGCGGGGGGAGGACCGGGAGGAGCCGGGTCTGACTGGCGGCGATCGGGCGGGTGCGCTCGGCGACGGCGGCCAGCGCGGCCAGCGCTGCCGGGTCCAGGTCCCGACCGAGTCGTCGATGGGGCGCAGATACGAACATATGTTCGATAGTACCGATCGGGCGTGCATTCGGCCAGCGGGAGTGTCGGAGCCTGGTCGGGACCGGGTCCGGCGGGTTCGGAGTCGTTCTTGCAGTGCTGGTGTGGTTGGCTGAGGAGATGGACTATCGATCACTCGGGACGACTGGCGTACAGGTCAGCAAATTGTGCCTCGGCACCATGATGTTCGGGGCCTGGGGCAACCCGGACCACGAGGACTCGGTCCGCATCATCCACCGGGCCGTGGATGCCGGCATCAACATCATCGACACGGCCGACATGTACTCCTTCGGCGAGTCAGAGGTCATCGTCGGCGAGGCGCTCCAAGGCCTCGACCGCGACCACATCGTTCTGGCCACCAAAGTGCACGGACCCATGTCGGGCGATCCCAATGCCCAGGGGAACTCGCGCCGGTGGGTCATCGCCGAGTGCGAGAACAGCCTCAAGCGGCTCGGGACCGACTACATCGACCTCTATCAGATCCACCGTCCATCGCCCGAGACCGACATCGACGACACGCTCGGTGCCTTGAGCGACCTGGTCCACGCCGGCAAGATCCGCTACGCCGGATGCTCGACGTTTCCGGCCTATCAGGTGGTCGAGTCGCACTGGGTGGCCGAGCGGCGCGGGCGCGAGCGGTTCCGCACCGAGCAGCCCCAGTACTCGATGCTGTCCCGTGGGATCGAGGCCGATCTCCTCCCCGTCTGCCAGCAGTACGGCATGGGGGTGCTCAGCTGGAGTCCGTTGGCCGGAGGCTGGCTGTCGGGTGCCTTCGGCGACGGCAAGAAGAACACGTCGAGGCGCTCGGCCATGCTTCCTGAGCGCTACGACCTGTCGATGGCGACGAACCAGCAGAAGCTGGCTGCAGTGGTCGAACTCCAGCAGGTAGCCGACGACGCGGGGCACTCGCTCCTCGAACTGGCCTTGGCCTTCACTCAGGCGCACCCGGCGGTCACCTGTCCGATCATCGGGCCGCGCACCATGGAGCAGCTGGAGTCCCAGCTCGTCACGGCGGAGATCACCCTCGGCAGCGACGTGTTGGACCGGATCGACGAGATTGCACCTCCCGGCCAGAACGTGGGGGGTGCCGATCCGGGGTGGGAGGCCCCGTCGGTGACCGACAAGGCGCTTCGCCGCCGGTAGCACCTGCTGGAGGTCAGCTCAGAGGTGCAGCGCCGGGGTGACCGGATACGCACCAGGGTCGGCCATGAACGCGTCCATGCAGCCTTGGCCGCAGAAGTAGACCTCGTCGCCGTCGTAGGTCGCGTGAGGGCCACCGGCCGCCGGGTCGACCGTCATGCCGCAGACCGGGTCCACCCGGGTAGATGGGTCAGCCGAGCCGTCCGGCCCGGGCTCGCCATGTTCACCGGCAGGGACAACCGCTGAGGCGAACTTGTCCGGATCGGCCTCGAAGCGGTGCCGGCAGTGGTCGGAGCAGAAGTAGACCGGCCGACCATCGTGGACGACCGACGCCGGGGCGTTGGCCGTCTGGACCTGCATGCCGCACACCGGATCGAGCGCGTAGCCGCTGCCGCCGCCGAGGCGCTCCCGGTTCCGATAGGCCCAGTACAGCAGGGCGAAGAGCGCCAGGAACACGATGTTCAGATACGTCGTGTAGTTCCACTGGAAGTGGGTGGGGGAGACCGTGTCCGGCCGGGTGGTGGGGATGATTCCGAGTGCACCGAAGATCCCCTCGGTCACTAGGCCTGCGGTCGCCATGACGAACCAGAACAAGGCCAGCATGCGCAGGGTCAACTGCATCCCGTAGTAGCGCCGGTAGATCAGGAGCAGGGGAAAAGCGATGAGGTCGGCGAAGATGAACGAGATCACACCGCCGAAGGAGATCCCGCCGTGCCAGAGCGCGGCGGCCAGTGGCACGTTTCCGACCGAGCAGACGAAGCTGATGATGGCGATGAACGGCCCCACGATGACGTTCTCGAGACTCGTCCAGAATCCGTGGCCCTGCAGGAACACCACGTTCCACACGCTGGTGGGCACCATCACGGCCAGGAATCCCGCCACCAGGTAGCCGATCAACATCTCCTTACGGAGCATGGTGAGGTCGGCCATCGTGTAGGTGGCCGCATCGGCCCAGCCGCCCTTGCTCTGCAGTTTCTTTCCCAGGGGCTGCTGTTGGAAGTCCGCATCCTCGACGGGCAGGTGCTGGTGGATCTCGGCGGACTCTGTTTCGAGGTGCTTGCGGGCACGGTCGATCGTCCGACCTCGGAACCACAGGCCACCCAGCACGGTGAGCAGCACGATCATGATCGCCCCGCCGACGAACTCAGCCGCAGCGAACTGCCAGCCCATGAGCACGAGCAGCACGATGCCGAGTTCGACGACCAGGTTGGTCGAGGCGAACATGAAGACCATCGACGCCACGAAGTCGGCGCCCTTGACGAACAGCGACTTGGACATGGCCGAGGCCGCATACGAGCACGACGACGAGATCATGCCGTAGGCACTGGCCCGGGCGATCGAGGCGGGTCCGTGATCACCCATCTTCTTCTGCATGGACTCCCGGCCGACGAAGGACTGGACGGCACCGGACAGGCCGAAGCCGAGGATGAGCGGCCACAAGGTCTCCCAGAACATGAAGAAGCTCTCGCGGAGACTCCGCCCGACAGCGTCGAGCACCGGAAGCACCGCGAGCACGGCCACGTTCAAGCCTGTCGACCAGCCATTCGGAAGGGATTCGGCGGAGTTCCGGCGCCATCGCCGATCCGCTCGAGGGTCACGACGAGTCCTCCGCCATCGGGACGGGTCCAGATCATGTGCCCGTCGGCATCGAGTCGCCGGGTGACCTCGAGGCCCGGGATCCCGACCGGGCGAAGCACGAACACCTCGTCTTCATAGGAGGCGACCACATGGATCGGAGTGGTGTAATCGAACACCGACACGTCATGCACGCCGTTCTCCTCGGTGCCGTCGGCACGGGCATCGGCAATCGTCCCCCCGCCCATGTCGATGATCCGATCGCCGCACTGCTCGATGCGCTCGACGTAGGAGCACAGGGGATCGTCGGATGGCACCGGAGTGCCGGCCCGCTCGGCACTGACGAACTTCCACAATCCCCGCAGGTCCGGTGCTCCCGCCACCAGCGGCTCGGTGCAGGTGCCGAGCACCGGCACGGGAAAGGTGTCGCCGTACCCGCCGGGCGGCGTGTGGGCCACCGGGATGTCATCGGCGCAGGTGTGCCCAGAAGCCGTCATCGCGTCACGCCGATTCGAGGGTTGGTGAGAGATGGGAATTCGGGTGCGGCCATAGTGCGAAGGCTACCGGCACGCCTCGGTCGCCGGACGCGTGATCGGCTCCTGCGTCCCTGCCGTCAAGGGTGGTCAGGCCGTACACTGCGCGCAGCGCCCGTCCGACGGGTGCGCAAGGGGGATCCATGACCACGCAGCTCCTGATCTTCGGGATACTCGGCGTCCTGACCACCGCCTACGCGTTCGCCGTCAACCGGCAGCTCTTCGGCGCCGGCGGCGCCGGGAGGGTGAGCGTGCTCGAGGGCTGCTACTACGCCCTCGGGGTGATCTCGGTCGGCCTCGGGTGGTACTGCAACGTCCGGTACACCCATCACGTCGGTGCTCGAGCGAGCTACGTGGCCTGGACGAAGGCCCTCTTCGCCAACTGGGCAGCTGACTCTGCTGCCCAGGACTACATCATGGTCAACCTCGTGCTGCTGCCTCTGTGGACGATCGTCGATGGACGGCGCCGCGGCCTGCGGTCGCCATGGATCTACTTCGTGATGAGTCTCTTCACCAGCCTGGCCTTCGCCATGGCGTTCTACCTGGCCTTCGTCGAACGACAGGTGCGGGCCGACCGCAAGAAGGCAGCTGAGCTCACCACGCCTGCGCCAGCCCCTGGTTCCGGAGCAGACGCTGCGGTCGCCCCTGCTCCATCCTGATCCTCAGGGTCGGTGGCGGCGGTTGCTCTCGCGGTTGCGCAGGCGGGTGGCGGTGGATCGCACCTCGGCCAGTGCTGTCCGCTGATCGACGAAGGCGAGGTAGTCGGCCTTGCGGGACCGGGTCAGCTCCCCGCCGGCTACGGCCTGCTCGATGGCGCAACCGGGCGCACCCCGGTGGGTGCAGTCGCTGAAGCGGCACTCTTCGGCCAGCTCGTCGAGGTCGGGGAACCGCGACGCCACCTCGGTTCCTTCCTGTTCCTCGTCCTCCCACGCCGTGGCCGCCCGGATCCCCGGGGTGTCGATGATGGCGCCCCCGCTGGGAAGCGGCAGGAGCTCCCGGCTCGTGGTGGTGTGCCGGCCCTCGCCGCTGCGGCCGACAGTCCCCGTCACTTGCAGCTCGACGCCGAGGAGCACGTTGGTCAAGGTGGACTTTCCGGCACCCGAAGACCCGAGGAGGACGACCGTCCGGTCGCGGATGATGTCGACGACCTGTTCGAGGCCCTCTCCGGTCACCGTGCTGGTCGTCACCGTCTCGACCCCTTCGAGCTCGGAGTCCATTCCGTCGAGCAAGTCGCCGATCGACTCGGCCGTGTCGATCTTGGACAGGAGGAGCACGGGGCGGGCTCCGGAGTCTCGGGCCAGGACGAGCATGTCCTTGAGGCGGCCGGTGCTGACCTGAGTATCGAGGGCCCACATGACGAGTACGACGTCGACGTTCGCCGCCATGAGCTGAGGCTCGGCCTTGGTCGACACGGCCCGCCGGACGAGCAGGCTGTGGCGCTCGAGGCGCACGAGCGTGCCATCGCTGTCTTCGGCCAGCCAGTCGCCTACGACGATCTGGGGACAGTCTCGCAGCTGCACCCTGCGGCTGTCGTCCCCTTGCTGGATGGTGGCCCACCCGCGATCCATCCGGACGACCCGGGCTGCTAACGCCGGGTCCCATCCACCGGCGATCGTCTCGGCCATACGGGAACCGTCGAACCCGATGTGGGCGAGCGGGTGGATCTGGCCTGGGTCGGTTGCCGTCATCGCTACGACCCTAGGTCCGTCGGCTGATGGGCAGCGCCACCCGGGAACCAGGGGAAGGGTGCGCCACATGTGGCGACGAGCCGCAGGAGCCGGGGTGCCGGAGCCGCAGGAGCCAGGGTGCCGGAGCCGAGGTCGCCGAGCCAGCTCCGGCCTAGTCGAGGACGAAGTCGGTGAGGTCGGGCTCCTTGGTCCAGGTCCAGTAGTCCACGATCCGCCACGGACTCAGCACATGGATCTCCCCGGCCGAGTTCTTGAAGAACGAGTGCGCGATCGAGGGCTGGGACCACACCAGTCCTCGCATCGCCTCCTGTGAGCGCTCGTGCCAGTCGTCGTAGCGATCCTGGCGTGGCTCTATCGTCTGATGGTTCCCCGTGATCAGCGCATCGATGCACTGGGTGATGTAGCGCATCTGGCACTCGGAGTGGAAGATCAGGCTGCCGCCGTGAGCCAGATTGGTGCCGGGGCCGTACATGCAGAAGAAGTTGGGGAAGCCCGGCACGGTGATTCCGAGGTAGGCCGCAGGACGCTCGCCCCACAGCTCGCGCAAGTCGATCCCGTCCCGACCGGTCACCGTCATGGGCGCCAGCACCTCGGTGGCCCGGAACCCGGTGGCGTACACCAGCACGTCCGCCTCGTAGCGCTCACCGTCGACGGTGACGACGGCGGCGGGCTCGATGTGGTCGATGCCGGTGCGCACCAGATCGACGTTGTCGCGCAGCAGTGCCGACAGCCACGCTCCATTGTCCTGGAGTGTGCGCTTCCCCGTGGCCGGGTAGTCGGGCACCACCTTGGCGATGAGTTCGGGATGATCGCCGACCTGGCCCACGATCCAGTCGGTGAACATCTGTCGGGTGAACTCGTTCGTCTCGCTGACGGCCCGCTGCTGATCGGGGTAGTCCGGGTCCACGCGTGCCGCCTCGAGGCCCTTGTCGCAGCCGGGCCAGAAGATGAGGAAGCGATACCACCGGCCGTAGAAGGGGAGGTGGCGCAAGGCCCAGCGCACGCCGGGCCCCACGGTGGCGTGGTAGTTCGGGTTGGGGAACATCCACTGCGCCGTTCGCTGGAACACGGTCAGGTGGCCGACCTCGGGGGCGATGGTCGGGGCGATCTGGAAGCCGCTGGCCCCGGCTCCGATCATGGCCACTCGCTTGCCGGCCAGGTCGACGTCATGGTCCCAGCGGGCCGAGTGGAACGACGGGCCCTCGAACGTGTCCGCGCCTTCGATGACGGGCACGTTCGGCCGGTTGAGCTGTCCGACTGCAGAGATCACGGCCCGTGCAGTCAGCACGTCCTCGGTCCCGTCGGCGGCCCGGGTGCGCACGGACCAGGTGGCCGAGTCATCGTCCCAGGTCGCCCCCACCACCTCGGTCTCCCATCGGACGTGCGGTCCGATGCCGTACTTGTCCATGACGGACTCGAAGTAGCGCTGCAGCTCGGGCTGCTGGGCGAAGAACTCGGTCCAGTGGTCGCTCGGCTCGAAGCTGTAGCAGTAGAAGTGGTTGCCGACGTCGACTCTGGCTCCGGGGTACGAGTTCTCCCACCAAGTGCCGCCGACGCCCGCGTTCTTCTCCACGATGGTGAACGGGATGCCGGCTTCCGCCAGCCGGATGCCGGCGAGCAGACCAGACTGCCCGCACCCGATGACGACGACTGGGAAGGCTGCACGAGCAGCTGGATCGCCGACGGGGTCGATCCGGCGGGCATCGCGTCCGTCGAGCTCCATCTCCTCCATCAGCATGGGCACGTACTCGTCGGGGACGTCCTCGCACACCAGCCACGTCATCATCTCGTGCAGTAGTTCGGGTCCGATGGGCTCGGGTTCGGGGCATCCCCGGTCGCGGTAGTTGCGGATGACTTCGAGGGCGAGGGCCCGGGCCTCGGCCTTGTCCTCCTCGGTCATGTAGCCCTGCACCTCGTTGAGGAACAGGCCTGCCGGCCGCAACTTCCCCCGGATGATCTCGGGGTCGCCTGACATGTGAACCAGCGACAGCAGAAGGGTGGGGATGCTCATATCGAGGAGCGCCTCGGCGATCTCCTCGTCCGTGGTGTCGAACGGCTCTCCAGCGTGGGGGTTGCGCATGTCCGGGACCTTTCGTAGGGGTCGGATCGTGAAGGTCGGAACGTGACGGTCGAATGGTGAAGGTCGGATCGTGAAGGTCGAAACGTGACGGTCAGATGGTGGCGTGGCGGCGGCACCCGCGTGGCCTCGGACCGGTGTGCCACAGTACTCAACGACCTGACCCGACGACCCGGGCCAGGCGCCGACTCGCACAGGGGGAACCGTGCTGCACGTGATGATCGAAGGACCGGGACAGGTCCGCGTGGCCGAGGCACCGGAGCCCACCGTGCCCGGGCCGGGTGGCGCCGTGGTGTCGGTGGATGCAACCGCCATCTGCGGGTCCGACATGCACTTCTACGACGGCGACATCGACCTCGGCATGGGGATTCCCGTCGGACACGAGTTCCTCGGCACCGTCCTCGAGGTAGGTCCCGAGGTGAAGCGGTTCCGTGTCGGCGACCGGGTGCTGACGGCATCGGTGGCCGGTTGCGGGGCGTGCGACGGGTGCGCCACCGGTGACCCGGTCCGGTGTGTCGAAGGGCCCAAGGTCTTCGGTTCGGGCATGCTGCCCGGGGGACAGGCCACTGCGGTCGCCGTGCCGGCTGCCGACTTCCAGCTCCTGCGCATCCCCGACGGCATGGACGACGAGGCTGCACTTCTGCTCACCGACAACCTGTCCACCGGGTGGGCGGGGGCGCAGCGGGCCGACATCCCGCCCGGCGGCACCGTGGTCGTGCTCGGACTGGGTGCCGTCGGACTGTGCGCAGTGCGCTCCGCCCTGGCCCAGGGAGCGGCCCGGGTGCTCGCCGTCGACCCTGTGGCCGGACGTCGGGATCGGGCCGTCGACTCGGGGGCCGAGGCGGTCGACGGGCCGACGGTCGAGGCGGTGCTGGAGGCCACCGGCGGCCGGGGGGCCGACGCAGTGATCGACGCTGTGGCCCGTGACTCGACGCTAGATGCCGCGCTGGGGTGCGTCCGGGCCGGCGGCACGGTCTCGGTCATCGGGGTCCACGACCTCGAGCCCTACCCGCTGCCGGCGCTCATGACACTGTTCCGCAGCATCACCTTGCGGATGACGACGGCCCCGGTGCACCGGACGTGGAAGGAGCTCGTCCCGCTGGTCCAGCACGGGCGTCTGCGCACCGACGGGATCTTCACCCACGAGTTCGCCCTCGCCGACGCGGCCGTCGCATATGCGGCGGTGGCGGAGCGGAGCGCAGAGTGCATGAAGGTGCTGCTCCGGCCCTAGGAGACCGTCGGTGTAGTGGGGGTCACGGATGGGGGAAGGGCCGTTCGCCGAGGAACCGCGACACCGCGTCGGGTTCCAACGCCTCACCCAGCAGCTCTCGCATGACCTCGGTGGACATGACGGTGCATCCACGGTCGATCGTCGACAGGCACAAGAGCCAGTAGATCGGGTGGCAGTCAACGGGACGCAGGCGGCGCATGACCGCTGTCGCCCGTGCACATCGCGGGCAGACGAACCGCACCCCGGTCAACTCGTCGCACCAGCTCAGGGCCGCCCGGCTTCGGGTGATTGATGACTCGCGGGCCATGGAGCGGACCCGGACCGACCAGCGCACATCGCCGGTCCGACACGCCGTGACGGATCGGCCGGCTGCTGGTCGAGTGTGCACGATGCCAAGACCCACCGAGTTCAGGAGACCGGGGGCAGCCCGAGGTCGGCCCGCCACTGGTTGGTGTCGTTGGACTTCGGGAACGCTTCGTCGGGCACGTCCACGCCCAGCCGTTCGCAGATCGGATCCCATCCGTCGGTGGCCGTCCACTCGAGCAGGCGTTCGGAGGGGATGGCGCGACGGACGGCATCGTTGTGTCGTACGAAGGCGTCCATCATGGCCGTGGGGTCGTCGAGGTCGCTGCAGAACCGTTCGGCTAGGAGGCCACGCACCGTCTCGAACCAGGGCTGCATCTCGGGTGGGGCGTTGTCGAACACCAAGAAGATGGTGTTCGAGGCGCTCCGATACCAGTCCTCGGGCTCCCGGACGGACAGCAGCACCAGGGCATCGGGGTTGGCTGCCGACAGTTCGGGCCAGAACGAAGCCCCCGGCCAGTCGACCAGCGTGTCGTAGCCGGCCGGCATGGTCGACCAATCGACCGGGCGGCCCTCGATGGCATCGGTCCACACCGCGATCTGCGACGGGTCCTTGAAGAGCTCGAACATGTGGTGGCACGGCGCACCGGTCAACTGCTCGAGTGCGAGCTTCAGGGAGTTCGTCCCGGTGCGTCCTACCCCGGCTCCTACGACCTTGAGTGTCACGTTCACCGCCGATCACGTTGTCCGAGCGGACGCCCCGCTTAGTTGCTGAATAGTAGCAATCTGATTGTGAAAAGGTATCGAGAACGAGATGCTGCCGAGAGGGGAGCGGGGTGCACCGGTGCGACGCCTCGAATTCCTGACGCGATGACTCGAATTCGCGCACGCAGTTGGTACGATGAGCGGACCAGAGAGAGGAGGTGGTCCAACTGAACGATCAACGTTTCGGGACCCTGGAGGTGGCTGGTCGCTAAGGCGGCTCGCTGTTCTACCTGGCGAATCTCAGCCAGACACCCATCGGGCGTCCTAGCCGGACCGTGGTCCCATCCGGCATCTCCTGGCCTCCCGGTGTTTTACACAGCAACGACAGCAACCGATGGGCGTCTCTCCAGAGGCGCCCATCGGCGCGCCTGGCCCCCGATGGTCACAACTGGCCAGATCGTTCAGGGCCGCATGGTCGTCTCGTCGATGTCGAGGGCGGCACGTACCTCGTCGGCGACCCGGCGGGTCACCGAGCGCTTGGCCGCCAGCCGGTCGAGCTCGTCGCGTTCGACGGCGATGACGCGACGGCGCAGGTCGATCTCGGCGGCCAGTGCAGCTTCGCCCTCCTCACCCCCTGGATCGACGACGTGTTCCTCGGGCGAACCGTCTTCGCCCCCGTTGGCACTCAACGCGTCGAGGCGCCTATCGACGTGGTCGAGCAGCGCCTCGTAGCCAGAGCGCAACCGATCGACCACCTCGTCCGGTGCGCCCTGCTCCGCTCCCAGCTCGTCCATGCGCGACAGGGCCAGGACGATAAGGCGCCGGCGGGCTTCGGCCGTCAGCACATGGTCCTGCTCGTCTCGGCTGATCAGTCCGAGCTTGCGGATGAGCGGCGGCAGGGTCAGCCCCTGGCCGACCAGGGTGGCCACGATGACCGAGAACGTGAGGAAGAGCACCAGGTCCCGGTCGGCGAACGACGTAGGCAGGGCCAGGGCGGCGGCCAGGCTGATGGCGCCGCGCATGCCGGCCCAGCCGACCACGGTGGTTTCGCGCCAGGTTGACGGCACTCCCTTGGTGGTACTGAAGAGCTGCTTGCCGCCGGGCAGTGCCGAGGCACCGAACATCCAGGCCAAGCGGAGCAGGATGACAGCCGCCACGACGGCCAGCGACTCGATGGCCAGCGAACCCGAACTGCGCGCCGTCAGCTCTTCGAGGACCGGGCGCAGCTCGAGGCCGACCAGCAGGAAGGAGAGCCCGGTCAGCAAGAAGACGATGAGCTCCCAGATCTGGCGCTGTTGGAGTCGGGCCGCAGCCGTCAGCGACCGCGACCCGTAGCGACCAAAGTAGAGGCCGGTGGCAACCACGGCGAGGACACCCGAGGCGCCCACCTCGTCGGCGGGAAGATAGGCGGCGAAGGGCAGGATCAACAGCATCGTGTTCTCGATAACCGGCGTCTCGGTGAACTGCAGGAGTCGAGTCCCGATCCACCCCACAGCTATCCCGATAGCGATCCCGACGACTACGGCGAACGCGAACTTGGCCGCCACATCGGCGACGGTCAGCGTCGTGGCCACCGATGCCACGGCCACTTGGTATGCGGTCAGCGCGGTGGCGTCGTTCATCAGGCCCTCGCCACCGAGGATGGTGACGAGTCGACGTGGGAGCCCGAGCTTGCCAGCAATCTGGGTGGCAGCCACCGAGTCGGGCGGGGACACGATCGCGCCGAGGGCGAACGCCTCGCCCCAGTTGGATCCCGGGACCAGCAGGTGGAACACGACGGCCACCAGGGTCATGGTGACCAGCACCAGCCCGACGGCGAGCAGGAGGATCGGCCGCCAGTGGGTGCGCAGATCGCGGATCGAGGTGTCCAGGCTGGCGTCGTAGATGAGCGGGGGGAGGAAGACTAGGAGGATCAGGTCGGGCTCCAGAGTCACCCGGTGGGCGAAGGGAAGGATGGCGACGACCAGGCCAGCGATCACCAGGAGAATCGGGTAGGCGATCCGCAGGCGGTCGGCCACGGTGGCGATGAGGACGATGCCGATGAGCAGCCCCAAGATCTCGGCGATGTTCATCGGCGAACCTGCTTTTGGCTGTACCGTCCGCGTCGGCTGTGCCTCCTCAGTTGCGTGGCCGACGAGGCCCCCGGCGTGGTCACTGCCAGGGACCGAGCAGGGGCAGGTCGGGCCGGTCGAGCCGTCCGTACAGCCAGGCCAGTTCATCGCGGGGGTCGAGCGACCCGAATGGAGGGGCAACCGCCCCGGCTGGCAGCCGCCCGGCCAGATCGGCCCGCATCAGCGGAAGTCGGGCCGTGACGAACTCATCGGGCCAGTCCCGGTGTGTGATGCCGATTCCAAGGTCGACCAGGTGGACCTCGACCTCTTGGACCCTGCGGCCGGGGAGTTCGTCGAGCCGGCGCTCGCGTCCGGTGGCGTCCCGTGTGATCCCGGCCCAGGCATGGGCGGGCACGTCTACCCATGCCTCGAGCATCCGAGCCGACGACACGGCCACGTCCTCCAGGATGACAGCAGCGTCCCGTCCATGGCCGTCCTCGATCTCCGCACTTCGCTCGGCTATGCCGCCCGGGTACTGGTCGACGACGACCCCGGCTACCGCAGCCGCCGTTCGGCGACGATGGCTGTCGGCATTGCGGGCCAGATGGGTCAGCAGGTGCCCGATGGTCCAGCCCGGAAGCAGCGACGGGGTCCGAACGGTGGTGTCGTCCACGGCGCGCACCGTGGCGAACAGGCGTCGCTCGGCTTCGGCCACATGGGTCAGGTCGTCGACGGGGACATCGGAGTGCGTCGCCATGGCGGACAACCTATGCGTCCAGGGGCGGGTCGGTCGCGATCGACCCTAACCGCAGCCTGGCCCTCCGACTCGACTACCAGCCGCCGGTTCCCGGACTTCCCTTGAAGGGCCCGGTCACGTCATCGGTGATCCAGCCCGAAGCGATGGCCGCACTCGGGTCACCCGATACACCGCGTCCCACGCTCTGCCTCTAGGGTCGAGACGTTGTCGCTGCGGGACATTCCCCAGCAAACTCGCACGGTCTTGATGATGTGGACGGTGGCAGCCAACATGCAGGAGGACATCCAACCAATGCGTACTGATCGAACTACTTCAGTATTCACAGGAGTTGCCTTGATCGCAGCCCTCGCTGGGTGCGGTGCATCGACCACCAGTGCTCCACCGGCCACAACCAAGGTCCGCACGTACGTTGCGGGCAGTTCGTGTTTCGGAAATGCCATTGACTCGTCCGGAAACGTCTGGGTGGCGAACGGGGGCAATGGAACTCCGGGTACGGCACCGGGTGACAGCAGCGTTACGAAACTGAGCCCCTCCGGCACCGTGCTCGGTACCTATGTTGCCGGATCGGTGCCCATCGGCATGGCCATAGGCAGATCCGGAAACGTATGGGTGGAGAATTACGGGAACGGAACACCAGGAACGGCTCCCGGTGATAGCAACGTCACGGAACTGAGCCCCTCTGGCACCACGATCGGTACCTACGTTGCGGGAAGCTTTCCCGCGGGAGGCATCGCCATCGACAAGTCCGGAGACGTATGGGTAACGAACTGGGGCGCAGCCGCCGAAACTGCGGGAACCCCCGGAACGGCGACCGGTGAGAGCAACGTCACGGAACTGAGCCCCTCCGGCAGACTGATGGGTACCTACGTTGCCGGAAGTTCTCCGGGAGGCCTCGCCATCGACAAGTCCGGAAACGTATGGGTTGCGAACAAAGGCAATGGAACTTCGGGGACGGGTCCAGAGGATGGCAACGTCACGGAACTGAGCCCCTCGGGCAGTCTGATCGGTACGTACGTCGCCGGAAGCCACCCCGAGGGCGCGGCCATTGATCCTGAGGGAAATGTCTGGGTGGTGAACAAAGGCAATGGAACTCCGGGAACGGCACCGGGTGACAGCAGCGTAACGAAACTGAGCCCCTCCGGCAGACGTATCGGCACCTATGTTGCCGGAAGTCTTCCTGAAATCGCAGCCGTTGATACCGCCGGAAACATCTGGGTGACGAACGGGTACGGAGTAGGGACGAGTCCGAGTCGCAACAGCGTTACGGAACTGAGCTCCTCTGGTTCCCTGATCGGTACTCACGTCACCGGAAGTCAGCCTTACGGCATAGCCATCGACAAGTCCGGAAACGTATGGGTAACGAATTACGGGAGCGGAACTCCGGGAACGGGCTCGACCCAAAGCAACGTTCAGGAATACTTGGCAGCTGCGAAAGGACCACAGTATTTTCCTTACGCCGGACCACAGTGGCCTGGAGCAGAGTGACGTGATGGTGGTTCCCACCAACGGAACCGTGCACAGGCTGTCAGCCCGGACCTAGGCCGCCACAGCCGCTGCGTCAGCGCAGGCACCCGCACCAACGAAATGGGTCAGGTCGTCGTCGGGGGCATCGGAGCAGGTCGCCATAGTGGACAACCCGTGCGTCCGGGGGCGGGTCGGTCGCGATCGACCACAACTGCAGCCTGGCCCTCCGACTCGACTACCAGCCGCCAGTTCCCGGACTTCCCTTGAAGGGCCCGGTCACGTCATCGGTGATCCAACCGCCGTAGAAGCCGCCCGGCTGGGGTGTCACCTGTTCTTCGCCTACGAAACAGGCATCCATTGCCCCGGCGTACACGGCCACGTATCCGGCGATGGCCGCGAACTCTGGCGTCGGGTGGTCGTACCCCCAGGCCGCGTCCGGGGCGGTCCGGTCGGCCGAGACGACGTCGAAGTAGTGCGCCTCACCCTTCCACTCGCAGTACGAGCCTCCTCGGGTGCGCACGAGCGCACCGGCGATGAATGCATCGGCCGGCAGGTAGTAGTTGGGCGGATGGCTTGTCTCGAGCACCCGGTAGGCACCGTCGGTGTCGGCGATCGTCGCACCGCCGAGCACGATTCGGACCCTGCGGGCGACCGGCTCGAGGCGAGGCGGACGGGGATAGTCCCAGACGGACTCCTTGCCAGGAACACGCAGGACGTCACCGGGACCAGGACGGGGGATGGCGCGCATGTCTCCAGCATGCCGTGGGGACAGCCCGGACCGATCGGACGGCCCGCACCGATCGCACGGCCCGGACCGGCTGGACAGTTGGGAACGGCTGCCGGACGATGCCGGCCGCCGGATGGGATCATGTCGGGTATGGACCTACGTCGGATCCCTGCGGCCTGTTTCGTGCTCGTTCTACTCGCGGCTGGCGCATGTGGGTCGACGGGGACGGGCGCTCCCACAACGAACCTGACACCACAGCCGGTCCCTGCGGTCGTCTTTCATGCCAGTGAACCGGACAACGGGGCATCGGTGGCGGTTCGGATGGGAGCCCGGGTCACGGTCGTGCTCCACAGCACCTACTGGACGATCGACCCGCCGAAGCCGTCGGGCGTGCTCCGCACCACGACCGGACCGGTGGTAGTGCCCAAGATCGGCGGCTGTGTCCGAGGGCAAGGCTGCGGAACGGTGACGATGGAGTTCGTGGCCGCCGGCCACGGCACCACGACAGTGGCGGCGCAACGGACCTCGTGCGGCGAGGCCATGTTGTGCGCCTCTACAGAGTCCACGTGGCAGGTCGTGGTCCGGGTCCCTTGACCAGCGGAGGGCGGGCTTGTTCTCAATCGGGTCAGGACCCTGGAGTCAGGAGTGAGCGCGGGGGACCAGGGCGAGCTGGCGTGACTGAGCCACCAGCCGGTCGGTGCTGTCCCAGACCTCGCCGTCCTCCTCCAAGAACCCACCGGTGATGAACCGGGTGGTGAATCGGCACCGCAGCCACCCGGGGGCCGGGCGAGCCCGGATGTGCGTGGTCAGCTCGACCGTGGGGGTCCATGCCACCGGCAGGTCGGCGTTGAAGATCGTGGGAGGAAAGGCGTCGAGGGCGCACAACAACCCCACCGTGTCGACGGGCTCGTCGCCGGGGAGCCGGAACCATCCGGTGACCCGGGGGATCCCGCTCTTGATGTGGCCGGCGAACCCCATGTCGTCGGGGTGGACGAAGAGTTCGACCTTGCCCATGAACGGGGGCGGAAATGTATCGGTCGCCTCGATGAACACGCACCGCTCCGGCGAGGGAAGCTCGGGGGGTGCGCCATCGACCAGCAGGTCATCGCCGGCCTCACTGAGGTCGCCCACGGTGCCGAGCACCGACAGAAGGGGTCGGCCATCGCTGCGGACGACGGCCGATGCGTTGGCGAACCTCCGGCCCTCCTTGATGACTTCGGTATCGATCTCCACCGGGCCGGGCTTGCCCGGGTTGAGGAAGTGGGCGGTCACGGTCACCGGATCCGGGCGACCAGTGGCGCCCAGCAGGGCCCGCACGGCGATGGCTAGGAGATAGCCCCCGTTGGCATTGCCGGCGATGTCCCAGCCTGGTTCGATGGTGGACCGCCACGATGTCTCGTCTTGGCGGTCGACCAAGGTGGCCGATGCGAACTGGCCGGTCGTCACTGTGTGATCACGGCGGTGACACTACCGACCCGAGAGATGAACGCGGAATCACGACCCGTGCTCGGTGTATCACGGGTGATACACTCACGCCATGTCTGAAATCTCGATCCGTGAGCTCCGCAACCATGGTGGCGACGCCGTTGATCGTGTCGCGCTCGGCGAGCACCTCACTGTGACCAGGGACGGGAGGCCTGTGGCAGAGCTGCAGCCCCTGAAGCGCCCGCCGCTGTCTCGAGCAGCATTGTTGCTTCGGTGGTCGGCACTCCCTCCGATGGATCCCGCAGCGCTTCGTCGCGACATCGATGCCGTAGTCGACCAGACGATCTGATGGATGGCACGGAAGTGGCAAGAGGCATCGTCGACACCAACACCATCATCTTGTTCGAACGGATCGCTGACCCGACCTCGCTCCCCAGCGAGCCCATGATCACGGCAATCACTCTCGCAGAACTGAGCGTCGGTCCGTTGGTCACCGAGGATCCGACGGAGCGCGCGCTGAGGCAGATGCGCCTCCAGCAGGCAGAAGCGGACTTCGATCCCCTCGTGTTCGATGCAGCATCCGCTCGCGCGTTCGGGCGGGTGGCATCCGCATTGCGCGCAGCCGGCCGCAAACCCCAGGCACGGGCATTCGACGCCATGATCGCCGCAGTTGCCATTGCCAACGACCTTCCGCTCTTCACGTGTAATCCAGCTGACTTCGGCGACATCGAGGGGCTCGACTTGCGGCCTGTCACCCACCCCGACGCGTAGCGAAGCACGACGGAGCCATTGCGCCGGTGGCGGCACGGGTGAAGGGCTCGCGAACTACGACCCCCCGAGCACTGTCGGCTCGACACCGTCCCACAGGCCGACTGGGGCCTTGCCTACCGGGTAGTGGCCGGGCAGCCGGCCGGACGACCCCATCCGCTCGATGCGGTCCTTCATACCCGGGCTGAGGGCGGCGTGGTGGATCATCTCGATGTAGGTGTGGGTGGCGTTTCCGACATCGAAGAAGTCGCGCTGCCAACTCCACTGATGGTTGCCGCCGTAGCGGAACCAGCTGCCGCCGAGTCCGGCGATCTCGTAGTTGCTGCCGTCGGAACGGGTGGCATCAGCAACCTGCTTCCACAGGCCGAGGATCTCGCCTTGGACCTCGTCGATGAGGATGCGCTGATACGGGTAGCTCCATCCACCCAGCCCCTGCATCTCCAGGCCGACGGCCAGCTCTCGGATCTCGTCACGGCCGACGGCCATGAACTCGTCGTTGGGGCCGACGTTCCAGCCGTAGGTGGCGTCCTCGGTGAACATCTCGGCCAGGGGAAGCCAGTTGAGCTCCTCTTCGCACTTGTGGTTCAGGTCCAGCCAACGCTGCATCGTCTCTTCGAGCTCACTGCGGGGATACGACGGCACGGGGCAACTCCTTGTCGATGGAACGGGTGTGGATAGGTGATCAGGTCGGGTCGGAGATGTGGTTAGTCAGACAGCCGGCAAGGTGCCCCGGCGCTGCATCAGTCATCGACGAACGAAAGGGCATGGGTGGGGCAGAAGCGGACGGCGGCCTCGACGGCGGGACGCTGGGACGCTGGCGGGTCCGGGTGGAGGACCACGACCATGTGGTCCTTGCCCACGGCAAATACATCCGGGGCCTCGGACTCGCACACACCGTGCCCCTGGCAGAGGTCAGGGTCGACCGCGATCCGCATCAGTCACCGTCCGCCGCAGAGGTACCTGAACCCTGCGCGCTGCGGGCAACGGCCCGGCGGCGGTAGCGGACGGTGCAGGGCTGGGCGAGCTGCACGACCATCTTGGAGTGGTCATTTTGGTAGGTGTCCGCCGGTTGGGCCAGCTCGAACTCCCAGTCGAGCAGGAGCACGCTGAAGATGGCCTTCAGCTGCATCATGGCGAAGGCCTGGCCGACGCACCGATGCCGTCCGGCACCGAAGGGGATCCACGTCCACGGGTTGGTCCGGTCTTCTTCCAACGGCTCGAGGTAGCGGGCCGGCCGGAAGGCATCCGGGTCGGGAAAGTCCGAGGCGATCCGGTTGGAGACCGACGGGCTGGCCCCGACCATCTGGCCTGCCTCGATCGTGTAGCCCTCGCACTCGAGGTCCTCTTTGGCCACCCGTAACAGGAGGATGAGCGGAGGGTGGAGACGGAGTGCTTCTTTGATGGCGGACTCGACCCTGGGCATCTCACGCAATGCCTGGTAACTGACCTCGGCACCCCCGGCATAGAGCTCGGCTAGCTCAGCGTCGACGATCGCCATCTCCCCCTCGTTGCGGAGCAGCTCGATCAAGGTCCACGCGGCAGTGCCCGACGTGGTGTGGTGCCCGGCGAACATCATGGAGATGAACATGCCGGTGACTTCGTCGGCCACGAACCGGTCGGTGCCGTCGGGGTTCTTGATCGACATCAGCACGTCGAGCAGGTCCCGGTCGTCATCAGCCGGTGCGGGCTCGAGCGCACGGCGCTCCATGATGGCCTGGACAAGTTCGACCAGGCCCACCCGGGCAGCGTCGCGCTTGTGGAAGCTCTCTATGTCGGCATACGGGTCGACGTAGGCGATGGCATCGGTGCCTTTTTCGAGGTCGTGGTAGAGCTGACCGAACCGCTGATCGAGTTCGTCGCGGAACCGCTTGCCGATGAGGCAGGCCGAGGACGTGTAGATGGTGAGTTCGGCGAACCAGTCGAGCAGGTCGATCTCTCCCTCGTCGTCCCAGTCGGCCACCATGGCCTCGACTTCGGCGGCAATGGTGGCGGCGTGGCCCCGCATGAATTTGTCCCGCAACGCTTGGTTGTGGAGCATCTCGCGCCGGCGCTCTGGCGGCGCGTCGAACACCACTCCCTCTCCGAAGACCGGGGTCATGAACGGATAGGCCTCGGCCTGGTCGAGCTGTTCCTCGGGTGAACGGAAGAACAGTTCGTTGGCCTCGGCCCCGCTGAGCAGCACCACGTCCTTGTCGGCGAGCCGGAAGATCCCGACGTCGCCGCACTCGTCGCGCACCCGTTGCATCAGGCCGATCGGGTCGACCCGAAGCTCTTCCAAATGGCCGGTGCCGCCGTCATCGCCCGATACCCGGGCTGGCAGACGTCGTCCGGTGTCGATGGTCATCAGGATGCACCTCCTGGGTCGGTTTCGGCGGTGTCGGCTGGAGCCGCGATGGGCGCCTCGGGCTGCAGTTCGATGACGGTGGCATGAGTGCCACGGGGCAGCGATACCGCGGCGCAGATGGCCTGGGCCACCCCGGCCGGCCGCATGAAGTTGGCGTGGCGAGCGAAGCCCCAGCGCTCCCACTCTTCGATGACCAGGCCGGTGACGTCCGGGTCCCAGTCCATGCCCATGCCGGTGAGCGTGGGTCCTGGTCGCAGGATGGTGGCACGCACCCCCGATCCTTCGAGCTCCATCTGCAGCGACCGCACGTAGCCCTCGAGCCCCCATTTCGAGGTGACGTAGGCAGCCATGGCCGGCCGCGGCCGCTCGGCCACATCCGAGGTGACGAAAACCACATCGCCTCGTTGGCGCGTCACCATGTCAGGCAGCAGGGCGCGGACGAGATGATGGGTGCCGATCACGTTGACCCCGAGTACGGCTTCGAGCGAGGCGGCATCGGTGTCGAGCACCGCTCCGGCCATGTTCTGGGCGGCGTTGGACACCACGATCTCGACGGCACCAAGGGTGTCGACGGCCGCTGCGGCGAATCGAGCGACCGACTCCTCGTCGGCCAGGTCGAGGTGGATGGCCACGGCTTCGCCGCCCTCGGCCCGGATGGCCGCCGCGGCGTCTTCGCACTCGGACACCCTGCGGGCGCCGAGCACGACGGGATGGCCCAGCGCGGCCAACGCTATTGCGGTCGCTCGTCCGATACCGGACGAGGCGCCAGTAACGATCGCCGGCCGAAGCGTCGGGTTGGGAGGGAACTTGGCCATCAGCGCATCACCACCGTGGTCGGCAGAGCGGCGAGCCCTCGCACGTTGATCGAATGGACCCGTTCGATGCCAGCGGCATCGACGTCGTAGGAGCCCACCCGGGCGACCAGTTCGGACAGGGCGATCCGGGCCTCCATGCGGGCCAAGGGGGCACCCATGCAGAAGTGCCGGCCGCTGCCGAAGCTCACTAGCTTGGTGGTGTCGCGGTCGAGGTCGTAACGCTCTGGATCAGGAAAGATCGATTCGTCCCGGTTGGCCGATCCGACAAGCAGGAGCACGCGCTGGCCCTCGGCGATGGTGGTCCCGTGCAGTTCGATGGGACGGCGAAGGACTCGCAGGAGCATCTGGCTCGAAGTGTCGTAGCGGAGGGTCTCCTCCACCCAGTCGGGCACGCGGCTGGCGTCGGCAAAGGGCTTGGCCATCTCATCGGGGTTGCGCCATCCCCAGTACCAGGCGTTGCCCAGCAGCTTGGTGGTCGTCTCGTTGCCGGCCACCACCATCAGGAAGAGAAAGGCGACGATCTCCTCGTCGGTGAGGCGGTCGCCGTCGATCTCGGCGTCGAGCAGGGCCGAGGTCAGGTCATCGGTGCGTGCCTTGCGGCGGTCATCGACCATGGCCTGGTAGTAGACGACCAGGTCCAGGGCGGCGGCCATCCCCTCGGGCGGCACGTCGTAGACGCCGTCGTCGCGGTGCAGGACCAGGTCGGCCAGGCGACGCAGTTCGGCCCGGTCAGCGACCGGCACGCCCATGAGTTCGGAGATCACGTCCATCGGCACCTTGCCGGCGAAGTCCTCGATGAAGTCGAAGGTGCCCCGCTCGAGGGCGGGCTCGAGGTGCTGCAGGGTGATCTCTCGGATCCGCTCCTCCATGGCGTTGACCTTGGTCGGGGTGAAGCCCTTGCCGACGAGCGAGCGCATCCGGGTGTGCTTGGGCGGGTCGAGGGCCAGGAACGACATGGTCCGGTGGGCCTCAGGACCGAAGGCGCTCGGGTCGAGCGACACGCCGAACGCATTGGAGAAGCTGTCGACGTTGCGGAATGCGGCAAGCACGTCCTCGTGGCGGGACAGAGCCCAGAAGTCGAACTCGTCACTTCGATAGACCGGCGCCTCGGCCCGCAGGCGGGCGTAGGTCGGGTACGGGTCCTCGTGCATGTCGTACTCGTACGGGTTGTAGGTGACGGGACCCCGCACCTCGGTCGTGGTCATCGGCGTGCGCCCTTCCTGGTGGTAGTGGCGGCGGACGTGGCATAGGTCGTGTCGTCGGACGTGGCAGTGGCACGTGCCCCAGCGGTGAGCATGGCTGCGGCGTCAGCCACAAAGGCAGGGATGTCGAGGAACGACCGGTGGCCGGTGCCAGCCGTGAGCAGCGCCCCCGAGTAGGAAGCCTCGAGCACGCGGACCACCCGGGGGTCCACGTCAGGGCCCAGTGCTGCAGTCAGCCGGCGGTGGGTGAGGGCCCCGATCCGGTCGCGAAGATGGGAGACGTCAGGGTTGGAGCTGATC
>CAININ010000037.1 GCA_903849265.1 uncultured Acidimicrobiaceae bacterium | reverse complement strand
GCCCCGTATGTGGGGTTCCCGAACTGGAGCGACGTGACCGCCCTCTTCGCCACGCTCGATGCCGAAACACCAGCCGGCCAGCCGCTGCTGTTCAACGGACTCGACCGTCTGCTGCAGGGTGCGCCGGCCCCCACGGCGGTCATGCTCGACGGGTACTTCGCCTCGCGCCCGGTAGTGGTCGCCGACAACTCGGGCCACCTCGCCTACTTCAACACCGCCACCATGAAGTTGCACGGGTGGGACACGAAGGCACCGGAGGACCCGGTGGGCGGGTCGTTCGGACGGACGGCGGAGGGCGCGCTCGATGGACGGGCCTACGAGCTGCCAGCCGTGATGGCGGTGGCCGGACCGATCCTGGGGGAAGTGGTGACCCACCCGCTCCACTCGGCAGCCAGGTGGTATCGCTACATGGCGTCGCATGGGATCACCTCCACCTCGGACATGACTTACGACGTGCCGTTCCTACAGGCCTACCTGGCGCTGGGGTCGACGATCGACTGCCCGTTGCGGGTATCGCTCTATCACGTGTCGACGGCCGACACGTGTGGCGAGCAGGTGGAGACGCCGTTCCCGGACAAGCTCCGCAAGCAGGGGGTCAAACTATGGGCCGACGGCTCGCCATGGATCGGCAACGCTGCGCTGTCGTTTCCCTACCTCGACACCGAGGTGGTCCGCCATGCCGAGATCCCTCTTGGTCCGGCTGGTACGTCGGTCATGAACTACACACCCGAACAGCTCGATGCAGTGATCGACGCCCACGCCCCCGAGGGGTGGCAGATGGCGGTCCACTGCAACGGCGATGCGGCCCTCGATGTCGTCCTTGACGTCTACGAACGAGGCCTCAAGAAGCACGGACTGCTCGGTACCGACCACCGCTGGAGGATCGAGCACCTCGGCGCCTGCCGCAAGGTGCAGTTCGAACGGGCGGCCTCGTTGGGGGTAGAGGCCTCGATGGGTCCGTTCCAATTCCTCTTCTGGGGTGATCTTCTCGACGGCACCATGTTCCCGACCGAGATCGGGTCGCAGTGGCAGGCCATCGGTGACGCCTTCGATGCCGGACTCGAGGTTTCGTTCCACAACGACGGCTCGGTCACACCGCCGAACGTGCTGCTCAACATCCAAGGGACGGTCACCCGGACCACGAACTCGGGCACCGAGCACGGCCCCAATCAGAAGATCACCCTGGATCAAGCCTTGCGGGCGGTGACCATCAACGGCGCCCGCCAGCTGTTCGTCGACGACCGACTCGGTTCACTGGAGGTCGGCAAGTGTGCGGACCTGGTCGAGCTGTCCAAGGATCCGTACGCAGTCGACCCGCTGACCCTGGCTTCAGTGGTCTCGGTGCTCGGGACCTGGGTGGGAGGTCACCGGATCGACCTCGACGCCTTCGACGCCCAGGTCGAGGCCATGGACCCGACTCCCTACAAGGAGTTGGCCACCCGCGACCAGCGCCGCTGCTGCTGATCGCCGATGCGGTCTGCCGGCCGGGCATCGGCCTGCCTTGAGTGATAGACCCTCGACTACCACCGCGACTTGGCGACGACGACGGAGGACTGCCCATGGCGAGCGGCACAAGAGACGATCCGTGGCGGCTCACGACGCCGCCCGGCAGTTCGGCTTACGAGCTCTACCGAGACGAGGTCGCCGATCCCGACCAGCTGGTCTGCCAGGTCGGTTCGACGAAGCTGACCTATCTGTGGAGGTCGGTGGACGACTTGCATGCATGGCTGACGGAACAAGGCGGATGGGTGCCTCTCGGGGCGTCGGACGAGAAGAAGGAACCGGCAGCAGGCACCGTCGAGGCCTGGGGGCGGTCGCCCGACAACCCCGTGGGTGGCTGGTACGGACTGCGCAAGGGCTATCGGGGACGGTTCGCCATGTACCTCCCACCGCTCCTCGAACTACTGGGGCTGGCCGAAGTGACCCACGATGCCCGCAACAACTCCATGCGGGCGCTTCCCGGGGCCTGAACTTCACGGACCCCCACGTCACCGAACCCACCGGACTCTTGACCAACCGACCCACCCACCCACCGTTCGCATCCATTAAGACAAGAGGAGTTCCCCCATGGACGAGACCCGCGTCATCGTGTACCGGACCAAGCCGGAGTGCGCTGAGGAGAACGCACGGCTGATCGGCGACGTCTTCACCGAACTGGACGAACGCGGCGTGGAGGGCGTGAGCTACGTGGCTCTCCGGCTTGACGACGGTGTGAGCTTCATCCACGTCGCGGTGGTCGACCCCGAAGACAATCCGCTGGCCTCCTCGCCCGCGTTCGCCGCCTTCCAGGCGGGCATCGGCGACCGGTGCGAGGAAGGACCGTCCCCATCGACGGCCACCGTCCTCGGCTCCCACGGGGTCTCCGACCTGTCCTGAGGCCAGTGCGCGTGGGTCAGAACACTCCGGCGGCGATGGCGGCTCCCACGGCGATCAGCACGACCGAACCGACCACCTCGGCCGTGCCCCCGGTGCGCTCGCCGATCCTGGCCCCGAGCTCGAGTCCGATGAGCGACAGCCCCACGCTGATCACCCCGATCAGCAGTGCGGCCACGATCAAGGACACGTGGTAGGCGCCCAGGGCGAAGCCCACGACCAGGTTGTCGATGCTGAGGGCGACTCCGGTGAGTATCAGCCGGCCCGGTGACATTCCGGTCGGAGGGGCGTCCGCTTCGCCCCTCTCCTTCAGGCCGGCGAAGAGGCCGTAGACCCCGGCGGCCATGAGCAGGCCACCGCCGACCCACTTGGCCGAGTGGCCGAGGGTGTGGGCCAGGTGGTTCCCGAGCACCAGGCCGACGATGGGCATACCGACCTCGAAGACGCCGAAGACGATTGCCACTTCGAGGCGTCGGCGCGCCGATACTCCGGACACACCGATGGCGATTGCGGCGGCAAAGTTCGACAGGCCGACCGAGATGGCAGCGAGCACAAGGGCGACCATGGGCCCCAGTGTTCCAGAGCCCTGGCCGAGCAGTGTGATGCCGCCTTCGCACGGGCGCATCGGACCCCGTCGGCGCTCAGGGGGACCCGTGCGGTCCCGTCTAACGTGGGGTCACCAACCGAGGACCGACGACGGGGTGCCCGTGACCGAATCGACCATCATCTATACCCACACCGACGAGGCGCCGGCATTGGCGACGTACTCGCTCCTCCCCATCGTGCAGGCCTACGCCTCGCTGGCGGGCGTGGACGTGGAGACCCGCGACATCTCCCTCGCCGGTCGCATCCTGGCGACCTTTCCCGAGCATCTGGGCGACGGCCAGCGGATCGACGACGATCTGGCCGAGCTGGGACGGGCGGTGCTCACCCCTGAGGCGAACATCATCAAGTTGCCGAACGTGTCGGCGTCGGTCCCCCAGATCAAGACGGCTGTCGCCGAACTGCAGGCCAAGGGCTACGCCGTCCCGGACTATCCCGAGTTCCCGAGCACCGACGAGGAGAGGGCCACGCTGGCCCGCTACCGCAAGGTGATCGGCAGCGCGGTCAACCCGGTGCTCCGTCAGGGCAACTCGGACCGCCGTGCGCCGGCCGCGGTCAAGAACTACGCCCGGTCTCATCCGCACCGCATGGGCGCTTGGTCCCCGGACTCGAAGACCGACGTCGCCCACATGGATGGCGGCGACTTCCGCTCCACCGAGGAGTCGACTGTGGTCACCACAGCCGGATCGCTCCGCATGGACCTGGTGGCCTCCGACGGGACGGTGACCGCACTGCGCGGCCCCGTGACCGTCCTGGCTGGCGAAGTGATCGACGTGGCCGTCATGCGCGCAGCGGAGCTGCGCTCCTTCCTCGACCGTCAGATCGCCCGGGCGACGTCCGACGGCGTGCTGTTCTCGATCCACCTCAAGGCCACCATGATGAAGGTCTCGGACCCGGTGATCTTCGGACATGTGGTCCGAGCGTTCTTCCCGACCACGTTCGCGACATACGGCGACACGCTGGCCGCCGCAGGCCTGAGCCCCAACGACGGATTGGGCGCCATCCTCGAGGGCCTCGATGCACTGCCCGACGGGGATGCCATCCGGGCCTCGTTCGCAGCTGAGTTGGCCGCCGGGCCAGACCTCGCCATGGTCGACTCGGATCGCGGGATCACCAACCTGCACGTGCCCAGCGACGTGATCGTGGACGCGTCCATGCCGGCCATGATCCGTAGTTCGGGACACATGTGGGGGGCGGACGGGGCCGAGGCCGACACCCTCGCCGTGATTCCGGACCGTTGCTATGCCGGCGTGTACAAGGTCGTCATCGACGACTGCCGTGCCCACGGGGCCTTCGACCCGGCCACCATGGGCTCAGTCCCCAATGTGGGACTGATGGCGCAGGCGGCCGAGGAGTACGGCAGCCACGACAAGACCTTCGAGATCGCCGCCGATGGCTCGGTCCGGGTCACCGACGAGTCCGGGGCCGTCGTCTTCGATGTACCCGTTCGTGCTGGCGATGTGTTCCGGATGTGCCAGACCAAGGACATCCCGATCCGCGACTGGGTCAAGCTCGCTGTCTCTCGTGCCCGCGCCACCGGCGACCCGGCCGTGTTCTGGCTCGACGCCGACCGTGCTCACGATGCCAATCTGATCGCCAAGGTCCGTGCCTACCTTCCTGACCACGACACCGAGGGCCTACGGATCGAGATCATGACTCCCGAGGAGGCCACGGCCTTCTCCCTCGAGCGCATCCGCCGGGGGGAGAACACCATCTCCGTCACCGGGAACGTCTTGCGCGACTACTTGACCGACCTGTTCCCGATCCTGGAGGTCGGCACGAGCGCCAAGATGCTGTCAGTCGTCCCGCTCATCAACGGAGGCGGACTGTTCGAAACAGGAGCCGGCGGCTCCGCTCCCAAGCACGTGCAGCAGCTCCTTAAGGAGAACTACCTCCGGTGGGACAGCTTGGGGGAGTTCCTCGCCTTAGCGGTCAGCTTCGAGCACCTGGCGGAGCACACCGGTAACGCCCGGGCCCGGATCCTGGCCCACACCCTCGACGCTGCCACCGAAGAGCTCCTGCACGAGGACCGCTCGCCGAGCCGCAAACTGGGCGGGATCGACAACCGGGGGAGCCACTTCTATCTGGCGCTCTACTGGGCACGAGCGCTCGCCCGCCAAACTGACGACCTCGAGCTGGCGGCGGCCTTCACCGACCTTGCCGCACTGCTGGGCGACCAGGAGCAGACCATCGTCGCCGAGTTGCTGGCCGTCCAGGGCTCACCGGTCGACATCGGCGGCTATTACCTGCCCGAGGTCGCCCTCGCCGAGGTCGTGATGCGGCCATCGGCAACCTTCAACGCTGCCCTGGCCACGCTCGGCTGACCCTCGGCCACGCTCGGCTGACCTGACCTGACCTGACCTGACCGAGGTCATGCCCGGCCGATCGCGTGTCGGACTATTCGTCGTCGTGCTCCATCTCGGCCAGGCGAGCGGTGAGGAAGTCGGCCTCCACCTCGTTGTCGGTGAGGGACAACGCCGTGCGGTAGGCGGCGGAGGCCTCGTCGCTCTTCCCGAGCTGGCGCAGGAAGTCGGCTCGGGACGAGGCCAAGTAGGCATAGTTGGCCAGCTGCGGCTCGTCCGCCAAGGCATCGAGTGCAAAAAGCCCGGCGGCGGGGCCGGCAGCGAACCCGACGGCAACCGCGTGATTCAGACTGACGACGGGGGACGGCCAGATGATGGTCAGCACTTCATAGAGACCGACAAGTTCCGCCCAGTCGGTCGCCGACCATGTCGGGGCTTCCGCGTGCACGGCGGCGATCGCAGCCATCAGGGCGAACCGTCCAGGGGGTCGGCGTCGAAGTGCCTCACGGACCAGGGCGATCCCCTCGGCGATCTCGTCAGCGTCCCACCTGCTGCGGTCCTGCTCGGACAGCAGGGTGAGCGATCCGTCCCCGGCCAGCCGTGACGATCGGCGGGCATCGGTCAAGAGGAACAGGCCAAGGAGCCCGGCGACATCAGGATCGGACGGCAGGAGCGCCCTGAGCATGCGGGCGAGGTGGAGCGCCCGTTCCACGAGGTCGGTCCGCATGAGGTCGGATCCTGCTGGGGCGGTATGGCCGGTGGTGAACAACAAGTGGACGACGGTCAGCACCACGTCGATCCGCTCGGAGAGCTCGGCCGGGGCTGGCACCCGGTAGGGGATGCGGGCCGAGGCGATCTTCTTCTTGGCCCGCGTGATGCGGGCCGCCATCGTGGCCTCCTGGACCAGGAACATCCGGGCCACCTCGGACGTGGTGAGGCCGCACACCAGCCGCAAGGTGAGCGCCACCTGGGACTCGGGGGCGAGGGCTGGATGACAGCACGTGAAGATGAGCCGGAGTCGATCGTCGGCGATCGGTTCGAGGGGGTCTGGATCGAACGGGTCGGAGAGTTCGGACCCGACCAGTTTCGGGAGCGCTCGCTCGTAGGTGGCGTTGCGGCGGAGCAGATCGACGGCCCGACGGCGAGCCACGGTGGTCAGCCACGCACCCGGCTTGGAGGGAATGCCTTGTACGGGCCAGCTGGTGAGGGCGCGGGCATAGGCCTCCTGGACGCACTCCTCGGCGAAGTCGATGTCGCCGGTGACCCGCACCGTCGCGGCAAGCACGTAGGCCCACTCACGACGGTGCGCATCGGCGACGGCAGCCTCCACTGAGGCATCCATGCAGGGGCCTTGACTCAGCCGAGCGGCCGGACGGGCCGAACCTCGACGCCCCCGAACGCGGCCGGTATCTCCTTGGCCATGGCGATTGCCTCGTCCAGGTCGGCCGCCTCGAGCAGGTAGTAGCCGCCCAGAGCCTCCTTGGTCTCTGCGAAGGCGCCGTCGGTGATGGTGAACCCTTCACCGTCAGCGGCGCGGATCGTCGTCGATGTGCTCGACGGCTGCAGTGCGTTGCCACCCCGGATGGCAGCGCCGTGCTTGTCACCGAACGCCCGGTGACCGTCCATCATCGTGGCGAACGCCGACGGATCGGCATCCCCCATCGCTGACTCGTCTTCGTAGATCAACACCAGGTACTCCGCCATGTCGGCTCCCTTCGACGGGTTCGCCTCTCGAACCCTCTGCCTACCCGACGAACAGCCTTGTCGCGAATCGACAGCTCCGCTCGATGTGCCGGCTCGACCTCGGAGATCGATCTCAATTCAGGTCCCGGCCGATTCACCCATGTGCAGGGTCTCGACCACCAACGCCGCAATTTCGTCTGGGTCGACAGCCCGCAGTTCGTCGAACCAGCCCATGGACCGACCGAGGGCGACACCGAGGAGGGCGGCCACTGCCACCTGGGCCCGCAGCTCTGGCCGGTCGGCACCTGCGGCCGCGAACTCCTCGGCAACCGGCGCCACCAGCCGACGGGCGAGCCGTGCGGCCGCCGCCACCCTGATCTCCTCGGGGGTGTCGTCGCGCACCAGTGCCTGCAGGGTCGGCCCCGGCCCGAGGCGTGCGGTGCGCTGCATGACGACCTGGATCACCTGGGCCAGATCATCGAAAGGGGCATCGGTGCGGTCCGGCTGCACCGTCGCGTCGGCGTCGAGCCGCTCGGCGGCCACCGCGGCCAGGTAGAGGTCGGCCTTGGATCCGAAGTAGCGGGCGATGAGTGCGGGATCGACTCCAGCGGCCTCGCCGATCTCACGGGTGGTAGTGGACTCGTAGCCCTTCTGGCCGAAACGGTCTTGGGCTGCAGTCAACAGCGCCTGGCGGGTGGCGGCAGCATCGCGTCGGCGAGGTGGAGCAGCCTCGCCGAGGCTCCGGGCGCCAGTCATCGTTGCTGCTCCTGGCCTTTGAGATCGAGTTCGTCGACGAGCATGGCGCCCCCGGCCTCGAGCAGCGCCTCCTCTTGCATCCGGACCTCGAATTCGTCGAGGTCGTGCGCATCGCCGCCCGCTGCATGGTGCGGCATGGCCTCCATGACGTCGCGGCCCGACAGCACGAAGCTGAGCACCGCGGTGATCAGGCCAAGGGCGGCCGAGATGATCAGGGCGACCCGGAACCCGTCGAGCGATGGATAGGTGTCGCCCTTGCCAGTGTAGGAGAGCAGGATGGCGGCGCCGAACGCACTGCCGACAGAGAGTCCGATGTTCCGGAGCACCTGGTAGAAGCCGGTGGCACTCCCGGTCTCGGCGGCTGGGACCGACCGGATGATGAAGCCGGGCATGGCGGCAAAGGTGAAGCCGATCCCGAGGCCGACGATGCCCATGGCGAGGAATGCCTGCCACAACGACCCGTGGTCGAGGGCGAAGTAGGTCGACGCACAGGTGACCATCAGCGCTCCGACCGGGATCATGCTCCGCACGCCGAACCGCCGTTCGTAGGGTACGAGGAGCCGGCTGGCCAGGAAGGACCCGATCGAAAGCGGCACCAGGGCGCACCCCGACACGATCACCGAGGCGTCGAATCCGAACCCTGCCGACGAGGGGATCTGGATGAACTCGACGACGATGGGCACGATCAGGTACATCGAGACGCTCATGAGGAACCCGGACACGTCGGCCATCAGCACCGACCGGTTGGCCAGGTGATGGAGGTTGACGAGCGGGTGCGTGCACCGGAGCTCGTGGGGGACCCACACGGCCAGCAGCACCACACAGGCGGCGACGATGCAGAGCGTGACCGGCGCGCTCCATCCCCAGTTGCCCCCTTCGCTGAGCACCACGGAGACTCCGGTGACGGCCAGGCTGAGCAGCACTGCGCCGAGCACGTCGAAGCGAATTGCCGCCGCCCGGGTCCTCCCCGGCAGGACGATCAAGGCGCACGCCAGGGCGCATGCGGTCACGATGGCTCCGAACCAGTAGGCGGCGTGGATGTCGAACAGTTGGGCGACCAGCGCCGTGAGCGGGTACCCGAGGCCGGCGCCGATGGCAGTGGACACCGAGAGGGTGGCGATGGCCCGGCCTGCTCGTTCCCGGTCGAGGTTGCGCCGGGCGATGGCCATGTTGACCGGCAGCAGTCCGAGCCCGAGTCCTTGGAGCCCTCGGCCGACAACAAGGACGATGAACGAAGTGGACAGGGCCGACACCACGCAGCCGACGAGCACGATGGCGAGGGTGACGGCGATGACGTCGCGCTGTCGGGCCCCGTCGGCGAGACGACCCATGATCGGCGTGGACAGCGCACCGGTCAGCAACGCCGCGGTCAGCACCCACTGGGCTGTGCTGAGCGGCACGTGGTAGGTCTTGGCAATCGTAGGGACCAGCGGCGCGCCCAAGCTGCTCACGATGGCGACGAGCAGACCCACGAAGATCAGGGTGGGCACGAGGAGAGAGGTGCGGCGGTCAGAAGTCATCAGTTGATGACATCATAGCCGGGACGGCTGTTCCGGCTATCGGGAGTTCGACGGCTCTACGTCCTATCCCCCCGATCACACCGGGCCGTTCCGCTAGGTTGAGCACCGATGTCCGGCCGGGCATCGGAAAGATCGGGGCTGGTGTGGCACGGGTCAACTTCGCCGGGGTGAGCAAGGCGTTCGACGGCACCTTGGCAGTCGACGACCTCAGCCTCGAGGTCCACGACGGTGAACTGCTGGTTCTGCTCGGACCATCGGGGTGCGGCAAGACCACTGCCCTGCGCATGGTGGCTGGGCTCGAGGACCCGACCGGCGGCACGGTCTCCATCGGCACCACGGTGGTCAACGACGTGGAGCCCAAAGACCGCGACGTGGCCATGGTGTTCCAGTCCTACGCGCTCTATCCCCACATGACGCTGCGCAAGAACATCGAGTTCCCCCTTCGTCAGCAGCGGGTGCCCGCCGAGGAGAGGGCCCGTCGGGCGGACGAGGCTGCGGCCACCCTCGGACTCGGCGACCTCCTCGATCGCAAGCCGGGCCAGCTGTCAGGCGGGCAGCGCCAACGGGTGGCACTGGCTCGGGCCATCGTCCGAGACCCCAAGGTCTTCCTCATGGACGAGCCGCTGTCGAACCTCGATGCCACGCTGCGGATCCAGACGCGGGCCGACATCGTGTCGTTGCAGCGCCGTCTCGGAACCACCACCATCTACGTCACGCACGATCAGGTCGAAGCCATGACCATGGGCCATCGCATCGCCGTTATGAAGGACGGGATGCTCCAGCAGGTGGCCGCCCCCCAAGATCTCTACGAACGACCGGCCAACACGTTCGTCGCTTCCTTCCTCGGTAGCCCCGGCATGAACCTGCTGCCCGCCACAGTCGTGGATGGGGCGTTGGAGGTCGACGGGGTGGGCATCGTCCTTCGGGGCGCCCCGTTGCGGATAGCGGACGGCCCGGTCACGGTCGGGGTGCGCCCCGAGTCGGCGTCGTTGACGGCAACCGGTATCGCCGCCTCGGTGACCCTCGTGGAGCAGCTCGGTGCCGAAACCCACGTGATCTGCACGCTGGTCGACGGGACCCGAGTGGTGGTCCGCCAAGGTCGCAAAGCCGTCCGTCCCGACCTCGGGGAGGCGGTGGCCATCGAGCTCGACCCTGACTACCTGCACTTCTTCGACGCGGCAACGGGTGACCGGCTGGCGGACGATCGGTGACCACCACGGACCTCGCCGTCCCTGACGAGAGCGCTCCCGTGCGGCGCCACGCGCTCTCCCGGCGCCACCGCGAATGGGGCCTGGCCTATCTGCTGCTGCTGCCGGCCCTGCTGGTCTTCGGCGTGTTCACCTTCTATCCCTTCCTGAAGAACTTCAAGCTGGCGCTCTATCAGAACCCGCCTTACCCAGGCCTGCCGTCCCACTACGTGGGCCTCAGTCAGGTCGGATCCGTGCTGTCGTCGACCTCGTTCCACCAGAGCCTGGTGTCGACGTTCTTCTACGTGCTGATGGTGGTCCCCGTTGGGCTGCTGGGCGGTCTGCTTCTGGCCATCGCCGCTCACAAGGCCATCCGCGGAATGTCGATGTTCCGGACGGCCTTCTCCTCGACCGTGGTCAGCTCGGTGGCTGTCGCGGCCGTGGTGTTCGGGACGCTCATGGACCCGGTGGTCGGCCTGCTGCCGTGGCTCGGCATCGATCCCCACCCGGCGATCCTGCAGAACCCCACCTGGGCGCTCCCGGCGGTCTCCCTCATCGCCGTGTGGCAGTTCCTCGGCCTCTCCTTCATCATCATGACCGCCGGGCTCCAGTCCCTTCCTGACGAGATCTTGGAGGCGGCCCGCCTCGACGGCGCCGGCGGGTGGACCATGTTCTGGAGGGTCACGGTCCCCCTGCTGTCCCCGACGCTCTTCTTCGGCCTGGTCGTCGGCACCATCTACGCCTTCCAGAGCTTCGGCCAGATCGACATCCTGATCGGACCGCAGAACTCGGGGTTCACCCACACCAACGTGCTGCTGTACTACGTGTATCAGGCGCTTTCGATCCAGCACGACCCCGGCGTTGCGGCGGTGCTGTCGATCGTCCTGTTCATCATCTTGCTGGTCTTCACCCTGGCCCAGATGCGCTACCTCGAACGGCGGGTGACCTATGCCGCCAACTGAGTCAGCGACGCTCGACCGACCGACCGGCGCCGGACAGCCCGGATCGGCTACTCCTGCCCCCACCCCGCATCGCCGTCGCCGCAGGGCCCGTCTCTTCTTGCGTTACGTACTGTTGTCAGTCGGCGCCGTGGTGATCCTGTTCCCGCTGTACATGGCGGTGGTGAACTCGTTGCTGGCTCCAAGTCAGATCGCCCACCAGCCGCCTCCGTTCTTCCCGTTCAACCCCCAGTGGGGGTCGTATCGCAAGGCGTGGACCGAAGGGGACCTCGGGATCTACCTGCGGAACTCCGCCATCCAGACCTCTGTGATCGTGGCCGGGCAGCTGGCCACCTCGATCCTGGCCGCCTATGCGTTCGCGTTCCTCGACTTCCCGTTCAAGCGGACGCTGTTCATCGTCTTCTTGGCGACCCTGATGATCCCCTTCGAGGTGACCATCGCCACCAACCTGGCGACCGTCTCCTCGCTCGGGTGGTTCAACACCTTTGCTGGGCTGACAATCCCGTTCCTGGCCACTGGATTCGGCACGTTCCTGCTCCGACAAGCCTTCTTGCAGATCCCCCGGGACCTGCGCGAAGCAGCCCAGCTCGACGGCTACGGAAACATGCGCTTCTTGTGGTTCGTCGCCCTGCCGCTGGTCCGGCCGGCGCTGGCTGCGCTCGGCGTGTTCAGTTTCCTCGGCGCCTGGAACCAGTACCTGTGGCCGCTTCTGGTCACCGGGAACGACAACTCGGTGCGTACGGTGCAGATCGGGCTCAAGCAGCTGCTCAACACCCAGTTGGACCAGATCAACGTGTCCCTGGCTGGCACGGTGATCGCCGTCATTCCTCTGCTGATCATCTTGGTGGTGTTCCAAAAGCAGCTGGTGCGCAGTCTCACCTCGGGCGCAGTCAAGTAGCCATCTCCGCTCCACGCGACCTGGACAGTCAAGGCATTGCGCCGGACACGCGCCGGTTACCTGTCTGAACTGCGCCATCGTGCTACAACGTCACCATGCGTCCCCAACGATTTCGTGTTGCCGTTGTCGCCCCGCTCGGTGCACTCGCCCTGGTGCTAGCTGCCTGCTCGTCGTCGACCGGGTCCTCCTCGACCACGGCGGCGCCGGCTGCGGCTACTGATTCGAAGACGTGCTCGTCGGCCTCACTGGCTGCCAGCGCTCCGGTCACCATCAATTTCTGGGAGTCGATGCCCCGGGCCAACGGACAGACCCTCCAGACGCTTACTGATCAGTTCAACAGTTCGCAGTCGAAGGTGCATGTGAACCTGGTCGTCCAGACCAGTTACAACGACACCTGGCAGAAGTATCAGGCCGGCCTGACTAATGGGGAGCTGCCCGATGTGGTCCAGCTGCAGGACACCGACACCCAGGGAGCGATCGACACACAGTCCATCCAGCCAGCCCAGAACTGCATCGCCGGGTTCAACTACTCGGTGGGCGACCTGCTGCCTCGGGCACTTGCATACTGGAACGTGGGTTCGGTGCAGCAGGCCATGCCGTTCGCCGTGTCGGGTCCGGTCCTCTTCTACAACAAGCTCGCCTTCCAGAAGGCCGGCCTCGATCCCAACGCTCCACCGTCGACGATGACCCAGCTGGTGACCGACGCCAAGACACTGAAGACAGCAGGGCAGGGCGGCATGGGGCTGAAGCTCGACCCGTGGTACCTGGAGACCGAGCAGGCCAGCGCCAACCAACTCTTCGTCAACAACGGGAACGGACGGACCACGCGGGCCACCAAGGCCGTCTTCGACAACTCCATCGGGACCCAGTTCTTCACCGACCTGAAGCAGATGGTCTCTGACGGTTCGGCTACCACCAACTCGACCGGGGGCGCAGATGTCTACGACAACCTCCTCGGCGTCGGCTCCGGCAAGTACTCCATGACGATCGACACCTCGGCCGCCCTTGGCACCGTGCAGCAGCTGCTCAGCCAGTATCCGAACGTGCAGCTCGGCGTGGCCCCGCTTCCGACGGTGCAGACGACCCCGACCGGCGGGGTCCAGCCCGCCGGGAGCGCGCTGTGGGTCGTCAAGAAGTCGTCCCCGGCCAAGCAGTCGGCGGCGTGGCAGTACATCGCTTTCCTCGACTCGACCGCCTCCCAGGCGACGTGGTCGGCCGGAACGGGGTACGTGCCGCTGCGGACGTCTTCTGCACAGTCGTCGACGATCCAGTCACTGTGGTCCACGAGCCCGCAGTTCAAGGTTGCGTACACACAGCTGACGTCGGGCGTGCAGTCTCAGGCGACCGCTGGAGCCGTGCTCGGCCCCTTCGACGTTGTCCGTACCGCCATCGTGAACGCCGAGAACTCGATGTTCACCAGCAGCGTGGCACCAGCAGCTGCGCTGTCTCGGGCGCAGACCGCATCTGATGGGCTCATCGCCACCTACAACCAGCGGATCGGCGGCTAAGCCGGGTTCGGCTAAGCAGGGTTGGACAGGACCATGCCGTCCACCACCGGGCCGTGGCGGAGCAGCCAGGTGTCGCGCAGGTAGTTCTGGTGCAGCCGCCAGGGGGTGGTCATCCCTTGTCTGGGCATCTGATCGGCAGCCCGGGTGACGTAGCCCGACGAGAAGTCGATGAACGGCTCGGTCGGAAGCGTCGGGTCGGGGGCGATAGGCGTGCACTGGCGCATGCCGCAGGCCTCCATGGCGGCCAGGAGCCGGCAGACGTACTCGGCGGTCAGGTCGGCCTTGAGGGTCCAGGATGCGTTGGTGTACCCGAAGGTGTCGGCCAGGTTGGGGACGCCGCACAGCATGAGCCCCTTGTAGGCGATCGTGTCGCCAGGTGAGACGGGGACCCCGTCCACGTCGAGGGCGACGCCGCCCAAGAAGAGCAGGTTGAGTCCGGTAGCCGTCACCACCACGTCCGCGGCGATCTCCGTGCCGGACGCCAGGCGGATTCCGCCACTGGTGAAGGTGTCGATGGTGTCGGTCACCACCTCGGCCCGGCCGTCGCTGATGGCGTGGAACAGATCGCCATCCGGCACCAGGCAGAGCCGTTGGTCCCATGGGTCGTAGCGGGGGGTGAAGTGGGTGTCGACGTCGTAGCCGTCAGGAAGTGCATCGACGACGCCTTTGCGGATCCCCCTCTTGACCAACGCCGGGTTCCGGCGGCTGATGAGGAAGCTGAGCTGGGTCAACAAGACGTTC
>CAININ010000036.1 GCA_903849265.1 uncultured Acidimicrobiaceae bacterium | reverse complement strand
TGAGGACCGAGCAGGCGCTGGAAGCTGGCGACGTTGGCGTGCACCCAGCCGGCCCGGTCGGTGACCCGAGCCCGGGCCGGTCCGGCGGCCGAGCGCATCCCGGTCGATGCCGCGACCAGCTCCTCGGCCTGGGCCGTCAGTTCGGCGAACTCGGCCTGGAGGAGGTCAGGACGGTAGGGGGCGGGGGTACGCGTCCGGCTAGCGACCCATCCGGCCACCCGTTCAGCAGTCTCCCAGCTGACCGCGCCTGGTGACGGAACCACGAGAGCACCATCGAGGGGCTGGAGTTCGGCGTCGATCATGGGCACAGCACCAGTGTAGGGAGGCCCGGCCCTCCGAGGGGGTGCACAGAGCGCTCCCCGAGATGGCGTCAGTCGGCGGGCATGCCGCTTTCGGCGCGCAGGGCGGCGGCCACCCGCTCCCGAAGCTCGTCGGGGACGTGGTCGTGGCACCGGCTCGCCACCAGCTTTCGGAGCTCGTCTTCGAACCCGTAGGCGCCCACACAGGGTCCGCACAGATCAAGGTGGCGGGCGATCTCGATGCGACGCTGCTCGGTCAGCTCGCCGTCGAGATAGAAGTAGAGCTTCTCGATGGTCTCGTCGCATCCGACGAACCCCGCCGGCGCCTCCGGCGTCCCACCGTCGTCATCCGATGTGCCCGGCACGTCGTCTCCCTCTGGTTGCATCGGCAGTCCCCCTACCTCGGCTCATCGGATGCCCCGACGAGTCCACGTGCGATTCCTAGATCCATCAACGCCTTCTGCAGGGCTTTTCTTCCACGGTGGATCCGGCTCATGACGGTGCCGATCGGCACCTCGGTGATCTCGGCGATCTCCTTGTACGAGAACCCTTCGACATCGGCCAGGAGGACCGCTATCCGGAACGAGTCCGGCAGGGACTCGATCGCGGCCTTGACGTCGGTGTCGGTAAAGCGGTCCAGGGCCTCATCTTCGGCACTGCGGCCAAGGCTGGCCGAGGAGTTTCCGGATAGACGGTGGTAGAGGTACAGGTCCTCCACGTCCTCCACATCGGCGATCTCGGGCCGCCGCTTCTTGGCCCGGTACGTGTTGATGTAGGTGTTGGTCAGGATCCGGTAGAGCCAGGCCTTCAGATTGGTCCCGCTCTCGAACGAGCCGAACGCCCGGTACGCCTTCAGGTACGTCTCTTGGACGAGGTCCTCGGCGTCTGCAGGGTTCCGTGTCATGCGCAATGCCACTGTGTAGAGCGCCGACATGTACTCCATGGCGAGATCGGAGAACTGCTCCTGGTCGGCCATGGAGTAACCCTACACAGGCCAGCCCTCCCCAGTCCGGTGAGGCCGAGGCGGTCGCCCGTGCTCGGGGACGGGAATCAAGAGGACCCGGGACGCCGTCTGGTGAGTCGACGCCGAATCTCCGTCAGACCAGTCCCTTAGCCGCCGTTGTGGGCCGGGACGTACGCCCGGCACGGCTGTCCGCGCAGCGACGGGCAGGCGGGTTGTGCGTCCGGAGGGGTGATGCCCGGCACGACGGACAGCACGAGTGCCGACGGAGTGGACCCCCCGATACCGACCGTGTCGGTGACGGTTCCTCCGGTCGGGACCGTGTCGAATACCCAAGCTGGCCGGTCACCCCCTGGAGCGGTCACCGTCACCCGGATGCGCGATCCGGCTCGGAACGAGTAGGCGAACGGCAGGATCGGCACCCGAACCTTGGTGAACGTCCCCTTTGCCAGGGGCTTCGCCGTAGAGAGGAGGTAGGTCGGCACCGGATGGGTCGCCGTCGACCGGGACGCGTCGAGGGCCCGATCGCTGGCCCGCAGGGTGCCGCTCTGGATGAACATCTCGGATCCGTCGGGCCGCACCTCGGACACGGTTGTCTGCAGGTCGGTGTCCGCCGCCGAACTCTGTACCCAAACATCGAGGCTGGCTGGCCCGATGACCGTGACGTCCTTCGCTAGTGGGGCAGAAGAGAAGCCGAGTCCGTTCGATCCGGTCACCGGTGTCCAGACATAGGGGGGCAGCGCGGCCCACACATTGCCTTTCGGCAAGTCGGTGGCGGGCCGGGCCGTGGGATCCGGCCGGAAGGAAACGCTCGACGCGACGGGCGTCGAGCGGACCAGCGTGCCTCCGGAGCCCAGATGGAAGGTGGTGGCCACGGCAGCAGGCGGCGGCCAGGAGACGAACTGGGCCTGCCACACCGGCTGGAGGGCACCAGGGCCCTTGCTTCCGCTGCCGTTGTCCATCAGGACTCGGACGCGGGGCTGCGCCTCAAAGGACTTGCGTGCCGCGGCCACGTTCGGTGCATCCGTGTACTGCAGCGGCGGGGGCGTCTCGGACGGAGCGCTCGCCAACTGGCTGTAGAGCAGCGGGGCCAGGGTGTCGAGGAGCGCCGACTGCTTCGGCACCTGCTGGGCTACATAGATGTCGAGGAACTCCAACCACCGGCTGATCGTCCCTGGGCCGAGCGAGTCGGTGTGAGTCCCGTTGATCATCGTCGCCCAGACCCGTGGGTCCCCGGCGAGTGCCGACATGATGGCGGGCCACTGCCCCCCGGTCTGCTCGTCCTGGAACGCCCCCGAGAGGAAGACCGGGACCTTGGTCTTGGCGGCCCACGTAGCCGGAGCCCGCTGGTCGTAGAGGCCGGGGTCACGATGAGATGCCTGCTTCAACATGGATGCCAGATCCTGGGCTTGGCCATGGAGCTCCTGATTGGCCAGGCACGTTGCATCCCCCTGCTGGATCAGCGTCCGGGCATAGATCTGGCCGCCCGCGGGAGCCGGCTTGGCATCAGAGATCCGATCGAGGAGCCATGACCCGGCGAACCCGCTGTTGAACATCCCGCCCGGGAATCCGGTCGAGTAGAGGTCGTCGGTGAGGCTCATCGGGGCCACCGCTGCCAGCCCGGGAGGTTGGGTACCGGCGACGAAGAGCTGAGAGATGCCCGAAAAGGAGATCCCGACCAGTCCGACTTTGTGGTGCGCCACCCACGGCTGTGACGCGGCGATCTGTACTGCGTCATACCCGTCGTAGGTGGTGGGCAGACCGAACAAGTCGAACGCCCCACCTGAACAGCCGGTGCCGCGCATCTGCAGGCTGATGGCGGCGAAGCCCAGAAGCGGTGCCACGAGCGACCCAACAGCGGTAGAGGCCGAGGGGAGCAGCGGGTCTGACGTGGTCTCGCCGTTCTGGTGCAGAACGGCATCGATCAGGCTGTGGGGGCCGGCGATGGCATAGCCGGAGTCTTCGATCACCGTGGGGAAGGGCCCGTCGGCCATCGTCTTGCCGTACGGGAGGCGCACGGTGGCGGCCAGGCGCACTCCGTCACGCATGGTGAGGTAGTTCAGCCCGACGTGCAAGGTCTGGCCGGAATAGAACCCAGCCGCCGGAACATCCGTGGGGGCAAGGACCCGGAACCGAGCGGTGGCCGCCTGCTTGCCGGCGAGGACGGTCCGGAACGTGTACCCGGGACCGGCGGCCACGTTGCGGACAACGAGGCTTCCGAGCGCATCGGTGCGGCCCGTGCCCACCGGGTGGCCAGAGGAATCAGCAAGGGTCACCGTCTGCCCGGGGGTGGTACCGGCGACATAGGCCTGGCCGACCGATCCGTGCCCGGTGAAGGGAGCTGCCGCCGTGGGGGCGGGCAGGGTGGTGGCGGTGGCGGAAGCCGTGCCACCGATGGCCACCGCCACGCTTGCGAACACGACGCTGATCGCGACGAGGACAGGAACCGTTCGACGACTGTGCACAGGACCCCCCGGGAACTCGATGACCGCTGCGACCAGGCGCCGCGCTAGGCGAGGCTACCCCAGTGCCATCCGGGAACAACGGGCGGGGGCGCCCGGCGAACGTGTCGCTAGCCGGCGGCGATGCCGACCACGGGCTGACTGGAAGCTACCTGCGCCGATCCCAGGTACGAGGCGTCACCGAAGGCGAAGATGCCGCCGTCAGAAGCGGCGAGCCAGTAACCCTTGCCGTCGGAGGTGCCAGCCATGCCGACGATGTCGGCGTTCAGGTGCAGGCCTCCGGTGGAGCCGTGGAACACGGCATCGCCGAAGGCGAAGATGCCGCCGTCAGAGGCGGCCAGCCAGTAGCCCTTGCCATCGGCTGTGGCGCTCATGCCGACGATGGGCTTGTTCAATTGGAGGGCGCCGGTCGAACCGAAGAATCCAGCGTCGCCGAAGGCGAAGATGCCGCCGTCAGAGGCGACCAGCCAGTAGCCCTTGCCGTCGGAGGTTGCCGTCATGCCCACCACCGGCTTGTTCAGCGTGAGGGCGCCGGTAGAACCGAGGTACGAAGCATCTCCAGCGGCAAAGATCCCGCCGTCGGCGCCGACCAGCCAGTAGCCGTTGCCATCAGTGGTGGACGCCATCCCCACGATTGGGGCGTTGAGCCCCAGACTCCCCGTGGAGCCGTGGAACCCGGCTGCACCGAAGTTGAAGATGCCGCCGTCGGCGCCGACCAGCCAGTACCCGGTCCCGCCCGGGTAGGTGGCCATGCCGACGATGGGCTTGTTCAGGCCGAGGGCGCCGTCAGGGCCGAAGGTCGTGCCGGCGCCGAACGTCGCCACCTGCGCCGCGGAGGTGACCACCCGGTAGCTGTCCCCATGAGCCGCTGGCGCCACGGGTGTGGAGGTCGGGACGCCGCTCGTTGCCGTCACCCCGGGATCGGTGGTCGTGGTGGCACCCCCGCTCCCTCCACCGGTTCCGCCGCCGCCAGTTGTCGACGATGTGAGCAGGGGAGGAAGCCCGCTCCCTGCGACCACCGCTGGGCCGCCCGAACCCCCGTAGGCCTGGAACGCGTGCAGAAAGGCGTACTCCCCCTGAGTCGACGGCCACCACGCGGGGATTCCGCCTCCGAAGTACCCCCCGAAGTTCACCTCGGTGATGGCGATGCGCAGCGCGCTGACGGCCACAGGGTCGAATGCGAACTGGAGCTCGTGGTCCCGGAGCTGTCCTGTTTCGGTGGCCAGAGTCACCCAGCCCGTGCCCGGCACGTTGCCCGACACGATGTAGTTGCGAACGCTGGGGGCGGTGGATCCGGCCGACTGCGTGTCGACGATGACGCGATCGACGGTGGACGTGGACTGCAAGGTGACTGTCAGCGAGGGGGACGTGTCCCCGTTGGCCGATGCCCATCCCTGTCCGTACCCGATCGGGAACCCGGAGATGGCAGCGGTGGCGTTTCCGCTGGAGGCCGTGGCGGTGGCGCCGGCAGTGGCAGCAGCCAGGTCCGTGCCGTAGTCCTCCGTCGGGCCCACGGTCAGCGTGTCCTCGGCCGGATAGGTCAGATACGTCACGTGACCCGACAGGGGCAGGCTGTATGCCGCTCCCGACGCCGCCTGCACGGGCGTGGCCCTCCCGAACTCGTTCGTCGCGGTGATCGTTCGGGTGGCGCCCCCGGGATCGGTCAAGGTGACGGACCCCGTCACCGGAAGACCATCGGTCCATATCGCGGTCACATGGTTCGTGCCGCCGGTCGCGGCGCCGAAGTCAGCTTGGTACGACTGCGGGATACCCGTTGCCGGCATCGACAGGTAGGGCCGGCCGGCCAGCACACCGGACGTGGTCATGGTGGCGAGCGCAGCCGGCTTCACGTAGTCCACGCCGTTCGAGGCCTGGATCAGCGAAAAGCTGATCCCGTCGTTCCCCCACGACCCCTCGTCGAAGAAGTAGCTCTCGACCGGGATGCCCAGCACCTTCTGCCAGATCAGGGATCGTGCGACGTTGTCGGCCTGGCCGAGGAAGTTGACGTCTCCGTCGCTCCACCAGCCGATCTCGGTGAACCACAGCGGCTTGGCCCCGAGGAGGGCCTGCAGCTGACGCACCTGGATCTGCATCCCTTCCTCTTCGTAGGCACCGTTCGACCCTGCGTAAGGATGGATGGCGGCCACATCCATGTCCGCCAGCCCACCGGCGGCGATCAGCTGCTGCCACCATCCCGGCGATGGCTCGAGAGTGGAGCCGCCGATCACGGTCGACGCCGAGCCCGGAAGCGCCGCCTTGACGGCAGCGTGGAAGGGGGCCAAGACCGATGTGACATAGGTGCCGCCGTTGCCCCAGCCGGTGTTGTTCGACTCGTTCCAGGCCTCCCACGCAGTGACGGGCGAGCAGTTGGCACAGCCAGCCGGCACCTTGGCGTAGTGGGCGACCAGTGCAGCTACGTCCTGTTGCCACCATCCACCGTGGACCAGGGCGGTGGACACGGGGCCGCCGTCGCTGACCTGCATCCAGTAGGCGACATGATTCTTCGCCCCCAAGAACGCCGCCTTGTACGGATCTTGGCTGGCGTTGGCGAAGGTCATGGCCGCTGGTCCGCACGTCGCCGCAGTCGGGGCCGATCCGTTGCACTTGGGGAGGATGGTGCTCCAGGGGGCAGCGGTGGTGCTCCGAAAGCCGCTCAGTCCGAGCTGTGCGTTCAGGGCCACTCCCCGAGGATCGGCCGGACCGCCGGACCCGGCGCCAGATGGCAGCGTCGACAAGGAGAGGTTGTTCCCGGGAGCCCCCACTGTGTACGGCATGCACGTGGTGCCGAGCGTGGTCGGTGGCGACGTGCGTTCGTCGAGGAGGGTGGCCCGCACCTCGTAGGGCCCCGGCACCGTGTCGAATGACGGGATGGGCAGTGGAATCGACGCCAGCCCTGTGCTCCCAGTAGGGAGCGAAATCACTTGCGGTGCCGGAATCGTTCCTGCATCCAGTGATGTGGTGTCCTCGACCGAATACGCCAACTTCAAGTTGGGCGCTAGCGATGTCCACCAGGGGTCGAACGAGGCCACGACCGCGGGTGTAGAGCCCGGAGCGAAGTAGTTGCCTGTAGCCGGCGTCGATAGTCCGGCACCCCATCCGAGGGTGTTCGGTGGGGCCTGAATCGCAGACAGGTAGGTCTGGAGCGTGGCGAGCGTGAACGAGGAGATTCCATCACTGGTCGACGAGAACGGGGGGCCGCTCTGGTAGTAGAAGGTCGAACCCACGAGCACGAAGTTCCAGCCTCCGAAGGCCAGGTGTCCGCCGAGGGTCGTCGTGGCCTTGAGGAGTCCGGAAGGGGTCGTGGCTTCCACCGTCTGGAGCGGGTCTGCCGTGTAGATGGTTCCGTCGGGCCCCTGTGCAGCTTGTGCCGGGTAGAAGATCTGGGTGCCCGACCCGGCGTGGACGCCGTTGCCCTCTATGCGCGAGGAGCCGAACGTGGAGAGCACCTTGCCCGCTGGCGAGATCGTCTCGATGTATCCGTTGGCGGAATAGAGCAGGTTGCCGTTCGCTTCTTGAGTGACATAGCCATTGTCGATCAAGGGGAAGGTGCCCGACACCGCCCCGTTGGCGGTGTTGAGGATCACGCTCGACGCCGAGTTCTGGACCAGGCTGACCACGAGCTGGAAGCCGCTTCCAGTACCGACAGAGAACAGGCCGGTGGGATTTCCGGCCTGCGGGTCCACCGACCAGAGCAGCACGCCGGCGGGCGAGAACTTGTCGACGAGCTTGCCGTAGTAGGACGAGAGGTAGATGTTGCCGGCTGGGTCGATCACCGGGGTGGACGCCGAGTTGTTCGTGAACTGGGCGGGCAGGGCAAACGAGGCCGTCTGGGTCCCGGACAACGTGTAGGTCACCAGGTGGGTGCCGGTATCCACGTAGAGGGCAGAGGCGGTGGCGGTGAAGTCCTCGACCCCTCCGCTGGGCATGACCACGGTCGTGGTCGGGTTGGCCGGGAGGCTCGTGGCCGGCCCCAAGACCGATGCCGGAGTCGTCGTGTTGCACATGGGGGTGATCTCGGCAGCGGTGGGAGCTGCCGGGCTCCCGGGGAGCTGCGCTGCCGGAGCACCCAGTCGCGATCCGGGCCAGAGCGCCACTACGAGGGTCAGCGCCACCACGAGTGCCGCTGCGACCATCGCCGTCAAGGCGTTTCCGGACGGCATTCTGCCCGTTTCCCGCGTCTCGTGTGAAGGAGAGGTGCCCACCGCGCCCCTAAGCATGGCCCGGATCACGACCCGATGTGGTTACCCGTCCAGACCAGGGATGATGCCGGAAAATCGGCGGAATTCCATGGGTGCAATGGGGGTTTCGGTGAGTGCTGGGCCGTCCGGGCCCCCGCGTCAAGGCCCTGCTGCGGCCGGGGAGATCCCTCGTGACATCGGTCATCCCCCGCTAGCCAACTGGCCACGGCCCACCGATGGGGGGAGCCCTTCGTTATTGCGAACCATATGCATTTGCTCTACTTTGAGCGTCAGCCCGATCGCCACACCACGGAGGACATGCGTGCAACCGGACCCCATCGGCCGCCTGGTCAAGATCCGTAACGGACTGACCCGAGCCGAGTGGACGAAGGTCGGCGGCATGGCGCTCACGATCGTGGTGCTCAATGTCGTCGGATGGGGGCTCTTGGCGACGGCCAGCGGGCGCTACCACGTGTCGAAGTACGAGATCTTCGGGTTCGGCACCGGGATCTTGGCCTACACGCTCGGCATGCGCCACGCCTTCGACGCCGATCACATCGCCGCGATCGACAACACGACCCGCAAGCTCATCCAGGACGGCGAACGGCCCCTCAGCGTCGGATTCTGGTTTTCGCTGGGCCACTCCAGCATCGTGTTCGTTCTTGCTGTCGCCTTGAACTTCGGCATCCGCGCCCTAAACGGCGCGGTGCAGAACGATTCGTCCGCCTTGCACAAGTGGACAGGGATCATCGGCACGTCGGTGTCGGGGACGTTCTTGTTGTTGATCGGACTGCTGAACCTGGTCGTCCTCTTCTCCATCGTCAAGATCACGCGTGAGATGCGCCAGGGGAAGTACGACGACGCAGAACTAGAGCGCCAGCTCGACAACCGCGGGCTGATGAGCCGGTTCCTCGGCGGCTACTCCAAGAAGATCGACCAACCGTGGAAGATGTACCCGCTCGGCATGCTCTTCGGGCTGGGGTTCGATACCGCCACCGAGGTCGGGCTACTCGTCTTGGCGGGCAGCGCGGTGGTCGGCGGTCTCCCGTTCTATGCCGTCTTGTCGCTTCCGTTCCTGTTTGCCGCGGGGATGTGCCTGTTCGACACGATCGATGGCTGCTTCATGAACTTCGCCTACGGCTGGGCGTTCTCGAATCCGATCCGGAAGATCTACTACAACCTCACGATCACCGGACTCTCCGTGTTCATCGCCCTCTTCATCGGGACGGTCGAGATCTTGGGGCTGGTGTCGCAGGAGACGAACCTGAACGGCGGAGTGTGGAGCTTCCTGCAGACCTTCAACATCAACAGAGCGGGCTTCTACATCGTGGGGATCTTCGTGCTCACGTGGATCGTCGCCCTCGCCATCTGGCACTTCGGCGACGTCGAACGCAAGTGGGAGGCGCAGGCTGCCGAGGCCTACGCCATCGCGCAACAGCCTGCACTCGACTGACTGCAGCTGAGGCCGCTCTCCACTACGACGGATCTGGGATGCAAGCCGACCGAGCACACCTAGCGGAACTCATTGCTGCTTGCGGGCGATGACCTGCACGACCGACCCGATGCCCGTGTGATGGACCCCTTCGACGATCTCTCGTTCCAGTTCTTCGGCGTGCACGAACTCGAGCGGGTCGAGCTCACTCTTCAGGCCCTCGATCGTCATCATCAGATCCGCTGCACCCGGTCCCCCGGTGCCCCGCCCGATCTGGTCCGGCGTATAGGCCTCCAACAGGACCACACCGCCAGGACGAAGCGCTGCCACGACTCGCCTGTGGAGATCGATCCGTACCGTCGAAGGCATATGGGCGAAGATCGAGACGATTGCGTCCCATCGGCCCACACCGAGGTCGTAGTCGGCCAGATCGGCGACCACCGCGTCGACCGACACACCAGCAGCATCGGCGAGGCGAAGGGTCTTGGCCACTCCTGCCTCGGTCAGATCGACGCTCGACACCCGGCGACCCGTGCCAGCAAGGAACACTGCGTTGCGGCCTTCGCCTTCCGCTATGCAGAGGACATCTCCCACGGGGAGGTCGACCACGTGCTCACTCAAGAAGCCGTTGGGTTCGGTGCCGTAGACGTACTCGTCCACGCTGTAGCGCTGCTCCCACATGGCCTGCGCTGGCGAATGGTCTGTCATCGGGCAAACCAACGTCGCTTCTTGGTCGTCGTCCGAGGGTGGCCTTGGCAGCGATCCGCGGGAGCGACATGCCCAAGCACCTGTTCCACGTGCATGCCACACCCCTTCCAGGACGGTCGGCCGCACTGCTTACATGTCACTGCTGCACACATTGCTTATTCCTCTCTTGGATCTGAGTGCCGAAGCGCTCAGCGGTGTTCTTTGCGGATGATCTTCGCCATCTTCAGATTGATGGCGAGGAACCGTTCGAACTGGACGAACAGGTTCGTGCGGGCCCGAAGGGTCTTCGCTGTCGGGAGTGGCGCACTGGCGATGTCGTCTGCGGTGTGGTCCATCGTCCTCTCCTTCCCTACTCGGGGATCAGGTGCCAGCCCGGACGGGCCTTGGCCTTGTAGATGAACAGGTAGTGGAGCGCGAGCTTGATCCAGTGCCCGGCCAAGCCGATCTCGCCGAAGGTGTCCTTGAGACTGCGCCCCGTCCCCGGGTACTTCTGGAGGTCGGGCACGACCGGGTACATGGTCATCGAGGCCGCGCTTCCGTGGCGCAGGCCAGAACCGGCCGAGGCCACACACGCAGCCCCCATGTCGGCCATCGAGCCCGATCGAACCTGCGCCGACGCGCCGTCCTCGATCATGGCGACGATGTTGGTGGCGGCCAGCTTGCCCATGATCCCTGACGGCATGCCCGTCCGGGGAGGTGACGGGGCGATGACCGTGCCGTGAGGTGAGGTCCTGGGCCGCGAGATCTGGTGGGGTGGGGCGAAGGCGATCCCCACGGCGAAGACGTTGGGAAACCGGGGTACCTGGTACGTGCGGGGCCAGTCCTCCGCCCGCCATTCCTCGAAGGGCTTGGCCGTGTAGTCCGCATCCACCTTCATGAACCCGCTGGGAGCGAAGAGCTCGGCACTTATGTCCTCGCCAGCCCTGTCGAACGCATGGAGGTCGACCCCGCGAAACGGAGGGAGGAGCATGGCGAAGTCGAATGCCAGCGAGTTCATGGTGCCGTCCAACTGCTCGTAGTGCACGACGCCCTCTTCGACGCCGGTGACGTGGGCACCGGTAATGGCCCGGATCCCCCGCTCGCGGAACAGCGACTCGGTCCACAACTTCGACGTGGTCTGGAAGCCCTGCTGGGTGAAGGTGAGCCCGCCCACGCCGAAATCGCCGAGCTCGTACTCGTTGGTCAGGTACACGATGTCGGCCAAGTCGCGCACCCCGGCTTGGCGTACCTCGTGCTCGACGTTGAAGGCGTACTCGAAGGCGGCGCCCTCGCACGTGCATGTCCCGTGGCCCATGCCCACGACCAGGGTCTGCTGCTCGCCCTGCTTCATCTTGGCGATCGATGCCTCGAGCGCAGCGGCTGCCTCGACAGCGTGGCTCGAGGTGCACACGGACTGCGAGTGGCCGTCAGGACCCAGGCCTGGCGTGGCCCCGAAGTTGAGCTTGGGTCCGGTGGCGTTGATCAGGTAGTCGTAGGTCAGTTCGCCGTGCTGACCCGAGCGATTCGGATCCGTATAGGTCAACTCGACATAGGGGGAGTCGTGCGTCGCATCGCCCTCGGGGTGGATGGCCGTGGCCAGGGCTTGCTCGTAGCCGATCCCTTTGCGCTTGTAGATCGGAGCGAGCTCGAACGTCACCTGCTCGGTCTTCATCTTGCCGACGCCGACCCAGATGTTGGATGGGATCCAGTTCCACTTCGAGTTCGGGGTGACCACCAACACCTCGTCGGACCGCTTGAGCATCCGAGAGAGGTGGAGGGCGGCAGTATGGCCGGCGATCCCTCCGCCCAGGACTACGACTCGTGTCATGTCACACCTCCATTGCGTGCGTTCCTTTCACCATACCTCATACCCCCTAGGGTATCAAGCACGAACTCAGGATGACGTTTCATTGCGGTTCGGACCGAGCAAGGCAGCGATCCAAGAACGCCGTCAGGCCCGAGATGTCTCGGGCCACCGACAGCCCTTCGGCCGGGTCCTTGGTGATGTCGAGCGATGGGCAGAAGACGTCGGTCTTGCCGCAGAAGAAGTGCGGTGAGCCGAGGACGCCACGACGCTGGCCCTCGTGCCAGTCGTCAAGCACCGCGGCACGGTCGGTGTCGTCAGGCATGTCGACCCCCAGGTCGTGGGCCATGCGCTCAAGCGTGACCGGATCCGAGATGTCCCGCCCCTCCTCGAACAGCGCGTCCCGGAGCGCGAAGCTCACACGCTCCCCAACCTGCAGATCGATTCGGTAGGCGCGGTTGGCCAGGGCGAGGGCCTCCAGTGTCGAGGTCGGGAACCGGCCGACCTCGAAGTCCGAGAACATGGAGGGTGCGACCTGGTTGCGCAGGTCATCGGCGTGCTCCTCGGTGGTTCGTGGGTCCAGGGGCGCGCCGTTCACCAATTCGAGCGGCCACGCTCGCACCCAGATCGCCACATCACCTCGACCGGCCTGGGCGCGCTGCTCGTCGATCGCCCGCAGGCCGACGTGGGCGAAAGGGCACCAGATGTCGGCGAACACCTCGATGATGGGACTCGTTGTCCTACTCATACGATCACCTCTCGAATCAGAACGGGTGCCGGGACCGGTCTTGAGGTCCCAACGCACTTGGGTGGAGGACTATCAACTGGCCCGGACGACTTTTCCGCTCAGCGGCTGTCCGAACAGCACGTTGAACAGGCAGATGTCGAGTGCGCCTGCAGCAAAGGGGACGAGGCCGACGATGGCGAGTGCCCACCATCCTCCACCCAGCAACCCGCCGACGACGATCAGCGCCAATCCGGCGATGACCCGCACTGCCCTGCCTGTTGTTGATGCCATGAACTTGGAGAATCCCATGGTTCCTGCTCCTTCTTCCGTTACTGCTTCAGTGATTCGGTCTGGTGCTCAGGCCAGCTTGGTGAACAGCCGCTGGACCTCATCGAGGGGGTAGCCGGATGCCTCGGCTTCTTCGGGGTGCTGCACGCAGTAGGTGAGGCCGCTGGCGATGAGCCGGAAGCCGACCTGCTCGAGCGCCTTGGTCGCCGCGCTCAACTGCGTGACGATGTCGCGGCACTCGCGCCCTTCGGACAGCATCGTCTCGACGGCGCGGACCTGTCCCTCGGCCCGGCGCAGCCGCAGACTCAGGTCATTGACCACTTCTTCGGGTAGTTCCATCGTCACGCCTCCTCTGTCCTCATGGCTGATCTCGCGATCGCGGCTGCCTCGTCAGTGCGAAAACTTCACCTTGGGCAGGATCTTCCCGAGCCACTTCGGCTGGTGCCACGCGCTGTGCCCACCCAGTCGCAGGACGACCGGCAGCACGACCAGTCGCACCACCAGGGCGTCGAGGGCCACGGCGATGGCCAGGATGACTCCCATCTCCTTGGGCGCCAGCGGCCCGGACAGGGCGAACGTCAGGAACACCGCGATCATCACGGCGGCTGCCGACAGAACGACCCGCCCAGAGGTGCGCATCGACCCGATCATGGCGTGCTCCGGATCGGGGTGGGTCTCATACCGCTCCTTGGCCGCCGACAGCATGAACAGCGTGTAGTCCATGGCCACACCGAAGACCATCGCTCCGAAGAAGAGCGGGGCCCAGGCATCAATGAACCCCTGCGGCTGGAAGTTGAGCGGACCGGAGAGGAACCCGTTCTGAAAGATGAGTCGGCCGATGCCGAAGGCTCCGGCCACCGACAGGGCGGTGATGAGCACGCCGAGCGCTGCGATCAGCGGGGCCCCGAGGGCGATGAGTAGCAGCAGAAACCCGAGGACGCCCAAGATGGCCAGGACGATCGGCGTGTGGGCGGCCAGCGACTGCTGCAGATCGTGGTTTTCGGCCGCTGCCCCGCCCACCAGCGTGCCGGTGGGCAGGACCTGGCGGAGGTGGTCGATCGTGGCACCCGTGGTCGTCGTCGACGGCCCGGTGGTGGGCACCACCTGGTCCAAGGTCCACCCGGCATTGGTCGGGCCTGGCACGGCACCGGCCACCCCGGAGGTATGGGCGAGGATGGCCATGGCCCGGGCCTGCTCGCCTGCGGGCACGACCACCTGGAGCGTTCCCGGTGCGCCAGGACCGAACGCCCCGGTCACCTGGTAGTAGCCGATCCGGGCGTTGGCGTTCGGCGGCACGATAGTGATCGAGGGCATGTTGGTCCGCATCCCGATGACCGGTGCGGCGGCCAGGAGTAGAAGCACCAGGGCAGCCGCACCCGCCGGGAGCGGGTGCTTCCACAGGAACTTGCCCCACCGGTGGAGCTGGCGGTCGAGCGGGCCTTCACCGACCTTCGTGCCGCCGCGCCCGAGGCGGATCGTGCCCTTGTTGATGTTGGTGCCGAGCTTGCCGAGTACGGCGGGCAGCAGAGTGAGCGTGGCCGCGAGGACCGCGAGGACCGACAACATGATCCCGAAGGCCATCGACCGGAATGCTGGGCTGGGCACGATAAGGATGGCAGCCAGCGATGCCAGCACGGTCAGTGCGCTGAAGGCGACGGCCTTGCCGGCGGTGTCGACTGTTTCAGCCACCGAGGCGACGATCGCCTCACGGTCGCCCGGTTTCGCACCCCTTCGTTCCAGTGCGGACCGAAAGCGCATGACCAGGAAGAGGGCGTAGTCGATCCCCAGGGCCAGGGCGAACATCAGGGCGAAGTTGAGTGCCCAGATGGAGACCGGAGTGAACTTGGTGGTGATCACCAGTGCACCAGCGGCCACCAGCAGGCCGGCCATCGTCAGCAGCAGGGGCAGACCAGCGGCCACCAGACTGCCGAAGGCGATCACCAAGATGATGATCGTCACCGGCCACGACAGCAGTTCCGACTTAAGCATGGCCGAGCGGTTGGCCGTGTTGAAGTCCGCCCACAGGGCACTGCTCCCGGTCAGCGTCACGCTGGTGCCGGCGGTGGACAACGCGGCCAACTTCGGCTGCACGGCGTCTGCCGCCAGAACCATCTTGTTGGAGTCCGCAGCCGACCCGGCGGTGATGATGGCGGTCCGGCCGTCCTTGGAGATCGAGACCCCGGGCTGAGGTGCGATGACGGTGGACACCCGAGGATCGCTGCGGAGCACGCTCGTCGCCTTGGTCACGATGGCCTGGGCCTGGGGATCCGAGGTGATCGGGCCCTTATGGTCGACGATGACGACCTGTAGTCCGGTCGCACCAAGTCCGGCGAAGTTCTTTTCGATGATGGCCCGAGCCGCGACGGATTGACTGTTCGATGCCTGCCATCCGGCACCGGCGAGCGAGTTCTCGACGCGGACGGCGAAGATACCGAAGACGAGCAGGATCAGCAGCCATGCGATGAGCACGCGGCGGAAGTGGGTAGCGGCCCAGGCGCCGAGCCGAGCGAAGGGACTCGGGCTCCCGATGTGGTTCGTGTCGTCTGGCCCCCCGACGCTGGTCCCGACCGGAGTCGGCTCGTGATTGACGTGGGTGGGCGCCAGTGCTTGGGGTGAGTCGAGTCCGGTTCCTCGGGTTGCGGCCATGGGAGCAATCCTTTGATCAGACCGGCACACACGCTCGGATCGAGGGGTATGTGCACGGATACCTGGGTGGGTATCTACAATCGTAACAGGGTACCCCCCTGGGTATCAAGTAGTTCGCCGAAGTGGGTTGTATCACCCTCCTTCAGAAGTCCGGCGGCCAGCTCGACAGACAGCACGGCGTGCAGGTGGACGGAGTCGCCCCCGTTGCCCGAAGACGATCGGCGAAAGGCGAACGACGGCCCTATGGTCACGGAGCCCGGCAACTCTGCTCGTCGAACCTCGCCAACAGTCGGCCTATGGCCGGGGTGGGTCCCGTTCGAGGAGTTTGTGCTCGACCAAGAAGTCGACCTGTTCTGCGTGCATCGGATCCGGTGGTGTCGTGAACCACCCGCGTCCGGACGTGCCGTCGGCCGTCTGCTCGCCTTCGACGTGACACAGGAAGGCAATGCCGACGGGTGAGTCCAACCCGTTGAGGTAGTGGCTCGGGTACTCGATGTAGCCCAAGAGCGGCCCCGCCTCGATCTCCACACCGAGCTCCATGGATCCGACCCGGCTGACTGCGGCGGCCAAGGCTTCGCCGAACCGCACCGTGCCCCCGGGCAGGTGCCACAGTCCCGAACACGGGCCCTGGGTGCGCTTCGTAAGCAGAATGCCACTCGGACCTTGGACGACCACCTCCACGGTGAGGCGCGGAACCTTGGCGTAGATCTGGCGGAACTCCTGCTCCGTGAGGGGAGGCGTGGCGGGCTCTTCACCCGACCGCTCGCCGCCTGCCCGCCGATCGGTCACGTGAGCAACCTGGTGGACTCTGCCATCTGGTCAGCGTAACGAAGCCATGCCGATCGGTGGGGCTCCACCTTGTCTGAATCGGCTCCACCTGTTCGGACACTTGTGTCGTGTGGGGCGTATACCGTCCGTGCCAACACGTTCACCATCCCGAAGACCACCTAGAACGGTTGGGCGGACGCTGCGTTCGGAGACGAGAGAGGTCACTGTCATGGCTATGCCAACAGCGAGTGAGGTGCGTTCCTGGACCCCTGGGGAGCGAGCCGCGGTTGCCCGCCTGTTGGATCAACTGGTCGAACGACCGACTGGGACCTCGGGCGTCATCAGAAGGCGGAGGCTCTCGATCGTGGCAGCCGCCATCGGCGCGCTGGTCATGCTGCCATGGATCGGCTACCTCGCCTTATCGCTGCCACTAGCCGAATCCGGCGGGGCCTGGCGGGTTGCATGGGTCGGCTTCGACGTCATGCTCGCCTTGGTGCTGATGACAACAGCTTGGCTCGGATTCCGCCACCGACAGGTGGCCATCCTCGGATTGCTGGTTTCTTCGACCATGCTCTTCACGGACGCGTGGTTCGATGTTGCACTCTCGTATGGCACCGGAGAGCAGTGGGGAGCGATCCTCAGCGCCGCAGTGCTCGAGATCCCGTTCGCGATCCTCCTGGCCAGCAGTGCCATCTCAATCCTGAAGCGAACGTCCTCGACCGTCGCCCGCCTGCGAGGGCACGAGGGGACCCTGCCGTCGCTGTGGCATCAGCAGTTCCTGGTTGCTCCACCGCGGTCCGGGAGCAACTGAACAACGACCACGACTCGCGGACCTCATCCGACGGATTCGCAGCCTCGTTCGCCGGTGACTTCAGTTCAATCCCGGATCAGACGTGCCGGCTCCTATCCGATGCGATGCAGCTCGGCCGAAAGGTGATGGGTGAGCGGCTGACCCACAGCAGCCATCCGCAGCGAGTACCGGAGCACGTCACCATCGACGGTGACGTCTCGCTCGACGGCCGTCACCTCTTTGGCGGTCGGGGTGCGGGCGATCGCCGTTGATCGGAGTCGGATGGAGGAGCCGGCAACAGCACCTTCGCCAACCTCTGCAATCCCCGTCGGTTGCGCGATGACGACCTCGGCCCAGTCCGGTCGCACCAGGCGCCAGAAGCCAGTTTCGCTGTGGAGCAGCCGCCCGTCGTCTGGGTGATTAGTCGACTGGGTGTAAGTGAGGAACGGCTTGCCGACGTGAGAGAACGTGACGGTCTCCTCGTAGTCGAAGTCTTCGATCGTCGGATACTCCCCGTGACCTGAACCGGTCCAGGTTCCCACCAGGGCAGCAAGCGGTTCGAGGGCAGGGTGCAGGGTGATGGTCACCGACCAAGCATCTCACTCCGGGTGACACGCCGGGTCGCCCGTCGGTCCTGGCCCCAACGGCTGGGGGAAGAGTTAGGGAGAGATTTGGGGAGCCGCAGGAGGGCCGATCGTCGGATGGCTGGCCACTAACGGATGCCACGCCACCGTGTTGAGAAAGGCTTCTTCGGCCATGCCTTTCCAAGAGCGATCCCTTTGCCTTGGCAAGCGAAGGAGATCATCCAGCCCATAGTGCTGGGTCGCCGACGAGTCCTCACAGATGAGGCCGTTCAACAGAGTCAGCGGTGCAAGTGAGGGGTCAAGTTTCGAGTCGACACGTTGCGACCGACACTCGGGTTCTTCGTAGATGAACCAAGGAGATGGTCGCCACCTTCAGGATGTTCGTAGTGAGCTGTGCGTCAGGTGGCGCTCGGCAAACCGGACCGACGGAGATGAAGGGAGTTGGCTCAATCAGAATGAGAGTTGCAGACACCGGCACTCCACTAGGAATCGTGGCAGAGCCCCACACCGCCTCTCCCAGAGGCATCGCTACCGGAATCAGGGTGACGGTGGCACGACCCAACACAGACCCTGAGGAACAACGAAGGGATTGCCAGAACTATGGATTTCTGGGTCTTGTGACGCAATCGTGGTCATGGTCTGACCGTGTCGCCCGCAGGCGCACGGGCATTCGCCGCCAACAGATGGGGAGGCGGGACCTGCACCTTGTGTGATTGGCGGTTGACCTGCACTTCTGGAGCCTGGGAGGAGAATTGAACTCCTGACCTACGCATTACGAGTGCGTTGCTCTACCGACTGAGCTACCCAGGCCAAAGCATCAATCTATCCGACGCGGCGCACCCGGCTCACTCCAGCATGCCGGACAGCTCGACCATCAGCGCTTCGAGGAGCAGCCCCTCGCGCACGTTGCGTGACAGGGCCGCCGATGCCCGGCCTACGGCGTCCACATGTGCGGCCGCCTCGCGGCGATCAGCATCGACTCCGGGGAGGCCGGCAAGGACGTCCCCCTCCACCGTCGCCACCAGCCGGTCACGGTAGGCCTCGGCCAAGGTGGCGAGCCCCATCCGGAGGTCGTCGGTCCGACACCGGCGCTCCTCGCGCTTGTGACGGTCCTCCACACCTTTGCGCCCTGGCACGCCACGAGCCCCTGTGGCCTCCGCCTGCTCCTCCAGCGCCGCGAACTCTTGGGCATGGCGCTCACGCAACGGAGCCAGCGCCCCATCGGCCAGACCGAGAAGGTCGTCGGCGACGGCTGCGGCTGCGGCTCCGGTGCCGTCGAGCCGACCGGGGACCGCTCGCCACTGCTGGCGGCGCTCGTCGAACCCCGGGTCGTCCGCCAGCAGACGGGCCCGGTCCAGGTTCCCTCCCGATGCGGCCGCCACCGTCTCGGCCACATCTGCAGCCACGCCCCGGCCGATCAGCCACTCCTGGACCACCTGAGGAGCAAGCGCGGTGAACGGTACCTGCACGCACCGACTGATGATGGTGGCCAACCCGGCCGGCAGGTCGTCGGCCAGCAAGATGAAGATCGTCGACGGCGGGGGTTCCTCGACCGTCTTGAGGAGCGCGGGTGCCGCCTTCGCTGCCAGGTGCACGTCAGGGACCAAGAGCACCTGTCGGGCGGACTCGAGTGGACGCCGCTGGGCCCGCATGGTGATCTCCCGGGCATCGTCGACGTCGAGAGCGGCACCGGTGCGCTCCACGGTCACGAGGTCGGGATGGGTTCCGGCCAGGGCCCGTCGACACGAGTTGCACACCCCGCAGCCACCGTCAGGACACAGGAGTGCTGCGGCCAGTCCACGCGCCGCTACCCGTTTACCACTGCCTGCCGGCCCGTGGAACAGGTAGGCGTGCACCGGCTGACGAGCGGCGTCCATCAATCGCGACACAGCCCGGTCCTGGCCGACAACGCCGCTGAACAATAGGAACGAAGGGCCCGAGGCCTCGTCGGTGCCGCTCACCGGGCATGGCCTCCGATGCCGCCCGCACCGTCTGCGCCTCTGATGCCGTCCGCACCACCCGTGCCAGAGGGTCCAGCCAAGACTTCAATGGCATCCCACACGGTGGCTGCGATCGAGTCGACCGGTTCGGTGGCGTCGAGCACCAGCCACGGGTCCCGGCCTTCGCTAGCCAGCGCCAGGAACCCATCGGCCACCCGTTGTGCGAACGCAGCTCCCTCGGCCTCCATCCGGTCGACCGCTCCACCGTTGCGACGAGCTGCAGCCACTTCCACCGGAAGGTCGAACAGCACGGTGAGATCAGGACGGAGGCCACCGGTCGCCCACAGCACCAACGTCTCGAGCGTTGCACGATCGAGCCCGCGTCCGAACCCTTGGTAGGCCAGAGTGGACGCCGCGAAGCGGTCGGTCACGACCCAGCGGCCGGCGTCGAGCGCGGGCTCGATCACCTCGGCCACGTGCTGGGCCCGGTCTGCCGCCATCAACAACGCCTCGGCACGGTCAGACACCGGGGCGCTTCCACGGTCGAGCAGCAGCGCGCGCAGCGACGACCCGAGCGGTGTGGCGCCCGGTTCGAAGGTGGAGACCGCACCGAGCCGTTCGGACAGGATGCGGGCCTGGGTCGACTTTCCGCAGCCGTCGATCCCTTCCAGGGCGATGAGCCGGCCCCGTGCCACGGTCACTCGTCGTCGCTGGTGCTCGGTGCCACCGCGAGGATGGGAGCTGCCGCCTTCTTCGTGGCCGCAGCTTTCTTGGTGGCAGCAGCTTTCTTCGCCGCCGACTTCTTGGCCGGGGCCTTCTTGGCGGCGGCCTTCTTCTTGGCCGGCGCCTTCTTCTTGGCCGCCTTCTTCTTCGATGGGCCCGCTGCCCGGCGTTCGGCCAGCAGCTCCGACGCTCGCTCGACGGTGAGCTCTTCCACGTCGTCCCCACGACGAAGCGAGGCGTTGGTGACGCCGTCGGTCACATACGGGCCGAACCGGCCGTCCTTGACCACCATGGGCAGACCGGTGTCGGGGTCCGCTCCCATGTCGCGCAGCGGCGCCTTGGCGTTGCGTCCCCGGGCCTTGGGCTGGGCGTAGATCGCCATGGCCTCGTCGACCGTGATGTTGAGGATCTGGTCCTCGGTCAACAGGCTGCGGGTGTCGGTCCCCTTCTTCATATAGGGGCCGAACTTCCCGTTGAAGGCGACGATCTCCTCACCCGTCGTCGGATCCGCTCCGACCACACGGGGGATCTGGAGGAGCTGCTGGGCTTCCTCGAACGTGATCGTGGCCGGGGTCATCGAGGCGAACAGCGACGACGTGCGGGGCTTCTCTCCCCCCTCGACGAGTTCGCCGAGCTGCACGTAGGGGCCGAAGCGGCCGGCCTTCACCTGGACCTCGAGGCCGGACTCGGGGTCGGTGCCGAGGACGCGGTCGGACGACGGAGCGGCAAGGAGCTCCTCAGCCTTCTCGACGGTGATCTCGTCAGGAGCGAGGTCCTCGGGGATGGAGACGGTCTCCTCGCCCTTCTTCAGGTAGGGACCGAACTTGCCCGAACGAGCCACGATCTCCTGGCCGTCGGCGGCCATCCCGATCGGGACGGCGTTGACCGCGCTGGCGTCGATGGCGTCGAGGTTGCGCTCGAGCTGGTCGCGCAGCCCGCCCGAGCCGCCGGGGCCGAAGTAGAAGTCCCCCAGCCAGTGAGCCATGTCCTGTTCGCCGCCGGCGATCTCATCGAGGTCGTCCTCCATCGATGCAGTCAGCCCGTAGTCGACGAGGTCGGCGAAGTGCTGCTCGAGCAAGCCGACGACACCGAAGGCCGTCAGGGACGGCACCATGGCCGGGCCCTTCTTCCATGCGTAGCCACGGTCGAGGATGGTGGACACGATGCTGGCGTAGGTGGAGGGACGCCCCACGCCGATCTCCTCCATGGCCTTGACCAGTGAGGCCTCGGTGTAGCGGGCAGGCGGCTGCGTGGCGTGTCCGCCGGGCTCGACTCCAGACAACGACGCCGGGTCGCCCTCGGCCATCGGCGGGAGGTGGACCTCACGGTCGGCCAGCTCCGCTTCGGGGTCGTCCTCCCCTTCGACGTACGCCCGCTGGAAGCCCGGGAACTCGATGACAGTGCCAGAGGCACCGAACTCGACCGAGCGCGCCATGCCGCCGACGTTGGCCGAGCCGGTCAAGCGGACCTGGGCGCTCGTTCCGGTGGCGTCGGCCATCTGCGAGGCGACCGTCCGCTTCCAAATGAGGTCGTAGAGCTTGAACTCGTCTCCGGACAGCGACCGGGCGGCCTCGTCCGGGGTGCGGAAGGTCTCCCCCGCCGGCCGGATGGCCTCGTGCGCCTCTTGGGCGTTCTTGACCTTCTTGTTGTAGAGCCGGGGAGCAGACGGGACATAGGCCGGTCCGTACATGGCGGTGGCCTGGGACCGGGCTGCGGTCAGGGCCTGGTTCGACAGCGTCGTCGAGTCTGTCCGCATATAGGTGATCCAGCCAGCCTCGTAGAGGGCCTGGGCCACCGACATGGTCCGCTTGGAGCTGAACCGGAGCTTTCGTCCGGCCTCTTGCTGCAGGGTCGAGGTGATGAACGGCGCACGGGGCGAGCGCCGAAACGGCTTGTGGGTCATCGACGACACCGTCAGGCCAGCACCATCGAGCCCAGCGGCCAGGGCCCGCGCTTCATCTTGATCCAGCACCACCACGCGGTCCGGGTGGGCCAGCCGACCCGAGGCGTCGAAGTCCTTGCCGGCGGCCAGAGGTGTGCCGTCGACCGACACCAGAGCGGCAGCAAAGGTCCGCGACACGTCCGCTTCGGCGGACCGGGCGGCCTCTCCGTCTGCGGTCACCTGGGCGTCGATCCCCCACCAGTCGGCCGAACGGAAGGCCATCCGCTCGCGTTCCCGATCGACCACCATCCGGGTGGCGACGCTCTGGACCCGGCCGGCAGAACGACCGTTCGTCTTGCGGCGCATGACGTCCGAAAGCTTGAACCCGTAGATGCGGTCGAAGATCCGGCGGGCCTCTTGGGCCTCGACCAGGTGGGTGTCGATGGTCCGGCACTCGTCGATCGCCCGCTCGATGGCTTGGGCGGTGATCTCGTGAAAGACCATCCGGGGAGTGTCTTCGGGGAGTCCCAGGACCTGGCTGAGGTGCCAGGCGATCGACTCCCCTTCGCGGTCCTCGTCCGTAGCCAGGAAGACTTCGTCTGCGTTGCGGGCCAGCCGCTTGAGGGTGGATACCTGGGACTTCTTCTCGGGCGAGACGATGTAGACGGGCTTGAACCCATTGTCGACATCGACGGCGAGGTCCGCCCACGACTCGTGCTTGAAGGCCTCTGGGAGGTCCTTACGCGTGGCCAGGTCCCGGATGTGCCCGATCGAGGATTCGACCACGTAGTCCGGACCCAGGAGCCCGCCGATGGTCTTGGCCTTGGCCGGCGACTCGACGATCACCAGCTTCTTGCCGCCACCGGACCCGCGAGGGGCGCGTCGGGGGGAGGGGACACCATCGTCGGCGTCGGCTTCGAGGATCGTCTCAGTCAGGTCGGTTGGTGGCATCGCTGTGGCAAAGGGTGAACTGTCTAACGCCGGCTTGTCAACCCCGGTGACGCGCCACCGGGGCCTCACGGCCCCGGTGGAAACATTTTTTGCTGCGTGAATTCGGTGTTCCGGAGGCCGAAGTGCGCCCGGGTGATCGCAAGGATCAGAGAGGGGCGACCGGCTGCGTGAAGGCGGGAAGGTCGCTGTCCATGCTCTCGGTCTTGCGCTTGGAGAAGGCGATGGATCCCAGCAGCACGATCAGCGAGACACCGGCGATCGACAGCCGGGCTGCCGTGTGGTGCGACAGCGTGATGACGGCCGGGAGGATCAGCAGCGATACCAGGTTCATCACCTTGATCAGCGGGTTGAGCGCTGGGCCGGCGGTGTCCTTGAACGGGTCGCCGATGGTGTCACCGATGACCGCGGCCTTGTGGGCCTCGGATCCCTTGCCGCCTTCGTTGCCATCTTCGATGTACTTCTTGGCGTTGTCCCACGCCCCGCCCGAGTTGGACAGGAAGTTGGCCATCAGCTGGCCGGTCAGGATGGCGCCCACCAGGAACGCACCGAGTGCGAAGTAGTTGATGCCGAACCCGACGATGACCGGGGTGAGGATGGCCAGAAGTGCCGGGGTGGCCAGCTCGCGCTGACTCGCCGCGGTGCAGATGGCGATGACCTTGCCGTATTCGGGCTTCTCGGTGTAGTCCATGATCCCCGGGTGCTCGCGGAACTGGCGGCGCACCTCTTGGACGACGGTTCCGGCCGAGCGGCCGACGGCGCGGATGGCCAGTGCGCTGAAGATGAACGCCACCGAGCCGCCCAAGAGCACGCCGATGAACACGGTCGGATGAGACACGTTGATCGATGTCTGCGGCAGGTCGAACAGCCAGTTTGTGGGAGCGAACCTCGGTGGGTGCAGGTTGAGCTGGCTCCCGATCGTCTCGATGAACGAGGCGAACAGGGCTACCGAGGCGATGACGGCGGAGCCGATGGCCACGCCCTTGGTGACGGCCTTGGTGGTGTTACCCACGGCGTCGAGGCTGACCATGACCCGCTCGGCCTCGCCGGTGAACTCACCTGACATCTCGGCCACGCCGGCGGCGTTGTCCGACACCGGACCGAAGCTGTCCTCGGAGACGATCATGCCGGCGGTCGACAGCAGGCCGATGCCGGTGAGTGCCACGAGGTACAAGGTGAGCTGGATGTTGCCCTCGCCGAGGCCGATGCACACGGCGATGGCCAGGACGATGGCGATGATCGCCCACACCGACGACTCGAGGCCGAGGGCCAGGCCGGAGAGGGTGAGGGTGGCCGGGCCCGTGCGAGCCGTCTCGGCGACTTCCTTCACCGGGCCACGCTCGGTCGAGGTGAAGTGCTCGGTGATCTGGCTTGCCACCAGCATGAGGATGACGCCGGTCAGGACGGCGTAGAAGGCCTTCCAGTAGTGGAGGTAGGCGCCGGCCACGATGGCGGATCCGGCGACGGTCAAGATGGCCGCCGTCCAGACGCCCCGATTGATCGGGGCCATGGCGTTGCGGTCCTTCTTGCCGGCCTTCACAACGAACACGCCCACGATGGTGGCCAGGATGCCGATGGCCGGGATGGCGATCGGGAAGATGACCGTCTTGGCGGCATCGCCACCACGGCCGATCGATCCGAACGCCGTTACGCCCAGGATGACTGCGGCGATGATGGTGATGACGTAGGACTCGAAGAGGTCTGCAGCCATGCCTGCGCAGTCACCCACGTTGTCGCCCACGTTGTCGGCGATGGTGGCGGCGTTGCGGGGGTCGTCCTCGGGGATCCCAGCCTCGACCTTGCCGACCAGGTCGGCACCGACGTCGGCCGCCTTGGTGAAGATTCCGCCGCCGACCCGCATGAACAACGCGAGCAGCGAGGCGCCGAAAGCGAAGCCGATCAGCACTGCGGTGGCCGTGTTCTGGAAGATCAGGACGATCACGGTCGTGCCCAGCAGGCCGAGACCAACGCAGAGCAGGCCGGTGATGGCACCGGTCCGGTAGGCGACCTTGAGGGCCGGAGCCATCTTGCCCTCACGGGCGGCGGCGGCGGTGCGGACGTTGCCGCGCACAGCCAGGCTCATCCCGATGAAGCCGGTGAGGCCGGAGCAGATGGCGCCGGCCAGGAAGCAGATGACCCGGTAGAGACCGGCCTGGGCGAACGTGAGGTCGGTCACCGTGTGACGGACCACGACCATCGTGCCGCCAACCAGGATGGCGCTCGTCGCCGTATGGGTGACCTTGGTGGCGGTAAAGAAGATCAGGATGGCCAGCGGGATGATGATGATGCCGATCGTCTTGAACTGGCGGGAAAGGAACGCTTCGGCCCCTTCCTGGATCGCCTTGGCGATGTCCTGCATCTTGGCTGTCCCCTGGTCGGCGGCGAGGACGCCCCGCACGAGGAACAGCGCCACGACGATGGCGGCGAGCGAACAAGCGAGTGCGAAGTACAGCCAGAGCTTCTCGGAACTGTCCAGTGAGAAGATCTGATAGCCCCCTTCAGCCAGGAGGTGGGTCATCGGTGTGGCTCCCTTCGGTGTCCTGCGCGAGTACTGGCGATCGCTACCCGACACCCACGGCTACGTCACCTCGCGTCAGACAAAAGGGCACGGGTCCCCCCCACGCGAAATCACGGCCGCCATCGGCCGGGTGCCGGGGCCCGCACCAAGGCGCGCCATAACCGGCAATCGGGGAGAACATACCGACAACCGGGGTCCGGAGCAAGGATCACCCCGTGCAGATCGCTCTCAGACAGGCTCGACGGTGGCGTCCGGCCCGGCGATGAGCTCGTAATCGGGGTTGAGGATGGCCTGGCGACGGGCCCAGTCGCCCACCATCCCCTCGACCACGAGGCGTGCCCCGGGCTGGATTCCGGGGATCCGGCGGCGTCCCTGGAACACGAGCAGGAGCTGCCCGCTGTCGTCTGCCAGGAGGCACTCGAGGTTGGACGTTCCGGCACGGGGCTGGACCCGAACCGAACGCACCCGTCCGGCCACCCGCACCCGGTTCCGCCACTCGGCGTCTGCGATCGGAATGGTGCCGCGGGCGCGTTCGCCGAAGGCCTCGCGATGGGACAGAGCTCGGGCCGCCCGCTCCCGATCGGCCGCCTTGTCCGCTGCCCGCGCTCCCGGCGACGGCAAGCTGGCCTCCTCGGTCTTGCGTCGCCACTCGCGCCGGTTCGACCACCAGCCCCCCTCGAGCTGATAAGGGACGACGGTGGCGTTGACGTGCTCGAGGTGGCCGACGGCCGAGGCGATGTGGTCCGCAGTGTTGTCGTGTAGCACCCGCTGCCACCCCGAAGCGAAGATCCGACGTGGCAAGAGGATGGTCAGCTCGGTCTTTCGGTCGGCGACCGTTTCCGCCGCCAGCTCGAGTGCAGCCCGGGTAAGGCGGCGGTCCTCGCACTCTTGGATGTCGAGCGGCAGGTCGGACAAGCCCAGACGTCGCCACTCTTCCTCGAGCTGCTCCGATTCCTGGGGGTCGAGTGCGAAGTGGATGGCGCGCAGATCGTCCGGGTGCAGAGTGCGGGCGTACTGGAGGGCACGGGCTGTCGCCATGTCGAGCCGGTCGACCAGGACGACGACGGCGTGGCGGCTGAGCACCGGGGCCTCGGCCGCCTCGGCGGCGCCCTCCTCGAGCTGCTCATCTTCTTCGACGTACTGACGATGGAGCCGAACAAGTCCGAAGTACATGATCGGGCCGATGATCACGACCACCCAGGCGCCCTCGGTGAACTTGACCGTGGCGAAGATGAGGACGATCAGTGCGGTCAAGAATGCCGAGATGGCGTTGACGACAACGCCGCGGCGCCACTTCGGTCCACGGGCGTCGAAGTGGTGCTTGATCATCCCGGCCCCGGCCATGGCGAAGCCGGTGAACACCCCGATGGCGTAGAGCGCCACCAGCGAGGACAGCTGCGCGCCGGTGGCGATGATCAGCACCAGGGCCACGATCGTGAGCACGATGATGCCGTTGGAGAAGGCCAGCCGGTGGCCGCGACGCGTCAGCTGCTTGGGAAGGTAGGCGTCCTCGGCCACGAAGTTGGCCAGGAAGGGGAACCCGTTGAAGCTTGTGTTGCCGCCGGTGTAGAGGATGAGCATCGTCGCCAGCTGCACGACGTAGAAGAACACCTTGCCGAATGGCCCAGTGCCCAGCACGTACTGGACCTCTTGGGATACCACCGTGGGCGAACCCGACACGTAGGGGATCGCATGGGTCCAATGCGCGATGAGCGTGACCCCGAGGACCAAGAAGGCGAGGACGCTCGACATGATGACCAGGGTCTGGCGGGCGTTCCTGCTCGTCGGCTCGCGAAAGGCGCCCACCCCGTTGGAGATTGCTTCGAGTCCGGTGAGCGAGGAGCCGCCGTTGGCGAACGACTTGAGCAAGATGATGAAGGCCGCCCCGTAGAGGAGCCCGGACCCATGCCCCCCGATCGGCACCGTGGGGTTGGAGGCCGAGTGGACCGGGATGCCGTGTACGGCCAACGTCCCCATGATCTTCTTCGCATACCCGATGAGGACGATCAAGCCGAGGCTTCCGATGAAGAAGTAGGTCGGGAAGGCGAAGAACTTGCCGGCCTCCTTGATCCCTCGGAGGTTGCCGTACAAGAGCAGCAGGATGACCCCGACCGTGATCGGCACCGTGTACGGCAGCAACGTGGGGAGGGCGCTGGTGAGCGCGGCGGTACCAGCGGCGGTCTGGACAGCCACGGTCACCGTGTAGTCGATGAGCAGTGCTACCGCCGCGATCTGGGCGATCTTCGGTCCGAAGTTCTCTCGGGCCACGACATAGGCGCCACCGGCCTTGGTGTAGAAGGCGATGACGTCGAGGTAGGACAGCGTGACGAAGAACAGCACGCCGAGGATGGCCATGGTGATCGGCACAACGAGCACGAAACCGGCCAGACCGAAGAACGGGATGAGCACGGTGAGCATCTGTTCGGTGCCGTAGGCCGAAGAGGAGATGCAGTCAGGGGCGAGCACGCCGAGTGCGGACGGGCGTCCCAGCCGTTCGTCACCCAGCTTTTCGTTCACCAGCGGCGGGCCGAGCAGTGCGTTCTTCATTCGGTACCGGAGGGATTCCGGCAGATCGACCTTGACCACAGTGGAAGCCGACGGGCGGCGAGGCGGGGCTAAGGGGCGGCGGGGTCCTTCCGGCACTCCACCGACGGCGCCGACGCCCGCGGCGGACTCGCCGTCGGCACTCACCTGGGACTCCATCTCACCATTAGACCACGCTCCACCTGGATGTCATGCGTGGAAAAACGCTCCGTTTGAGCGCCGGTAATCCACGTTCGGACGCTATGAGTTGTGCCGGAGGGGCGAAGCGAGTTGCATGGTGGCCGTGCACATCATCATCGTCGGCTGCGGCCGGGTCGGCTCCGGCCTAGGCGTCGAGCTCGTTGGACAAGGCCATTCGGTGGCCATCATCGACCGGAACGCCAAGGCCTTCCGTCGCCTCCCGCCCGATTGGCCCGGGGCGACGATCGTGGGTTCCGGGTTCGACCGCGACGACCTCGAATCGGCCCGGGCCAATGACGCCACGGCACTTGCCGCTGTGACCAGCGGCGACAACTCCAACATCCTCACGGCACGGATCGCCCGCGAGTCGTACGGGATCCCCAACGTGGTGGCCCGCATCTACGACCCCCGGCGGGCGCAGATCTACCTCCGGCTCGGGATCTCGACCGTGGCCACCGTCTCGTGGACGATCGACCAGGTGCGTCACCGACTCCTGCCGAACGACCTCGAGAGCGAGTGGTCAGACCCGACCGGACGCATCTCGCTCATCGAGCGCCACCTGCCCGAGCGCTGGGCCGGAAAGCGGCTGGCCGACCTGAACGTGCCGGGCGAGGTCACCCTCGTGTCGGTCACCAGGGCGGGGGTCGTCCGACTCGACTTCACTGATCTCGTCGGCCAGGACGGCGACGTCCTTCACCTCATGGTGACCGATGGAGCCCTCACCAAGTTCCAGGAGCGGCTGATGGGCTCCACCACGACCACCCACGGGGAGCTCGCATGAAGGTAGCCATAGCCGGTGCCGGAAGTGTGGGGGTCGCCATCGCTGGAGACCTGCATGCAGCAGGCCACGAAGTGCTTCTGATCGAGCAGGATCCCGACGTCGTGGCCCGCCAACGAGGCGATCTCGACGTGACCTGGGTGGTCGCCGACGCCTGCGAGGTGGCCTCGCTCGACGCGGCAGGCCTGGCCACAGTCGACGTGGTGGTGGCTGCCACCGGCGACGACGAGGACAACTTGGTCGTGTCGCTCCTGGCCAAGCAGGAGTTCGCCGTCCCTCGGGTCGTGGCCCGGGTCAACCATCCGAAGAACCAGTGGCTGTTCACCGAGACCTGGGGCGTGGACGTTTCCGTATCGACTCCGCAGCTGCTCACCGCGCTGGTCGAAGAAGCGGTGTCCGTGGGCAGCCTCGTCCGACTTCTGCACTTCGAGGGCGGGACGGCCCACCTGGTGGAGGTCACGCTGGCCGAGGACTCACCGGCAGACGGCGTCACCATCGCCGAACTCGGTGTCCCCCGGGACGCCACCGTCGTGGCCGTAGTCCGCTCCGACCACCTCATCGTCCCCCGAGGCGATACGCGGCTGGCAGCCGGTGACGAGGTGCTGGTGTTGATCACGGCCAATGCCGAGGATGAGGTACAGCGCCTGCTCGTAGGGCCCTGACCACCATGAAGGCCGCGTTCTTCGATCTCGACAAGACAGTCATCGCCAAGGCGTCGATCGCCGCATTCGGGCGCCCGTTCTACCGGGGCGGGCTCATCAACCGGCGCCTGATCGCCCGTGCGGTGGTCTCCCAGATCATCTATCTCCACCTTGGAGCCAGCGAGCAGAAGCTGGCCAGGGTCCGTGAGTCGATGCTTGCTCTGACCAAAGGGTGGGACCGCGAGCTGATCCGGGAGATCGTCCGCGAGGCCCTCGAGGAGACGGTCGAGCCGATCATCTACGCCGAGGCCCTCGACCTGATCGAGGCCCACCGGGCCGCGGGCCACAAGGTCTACCTGGTCTCGGCGTCACCTGAGGAGATCGTCCAGCCGCTCGCCGAACACCTCGGGGTCGACGGTTGCATCGCCACCCGAGCCGTCGTCGACGACGACGGCCGATACGCCGGCGAGATGGAGTTCTACGCGTACGGTCCGTTCAAGGCCGAAGCCATGCGGGCGCTGGCCGATACCGAGGGGATCGATCTCGCCGAGTCTTCCGCCTACTCCGACTCCTACACCGACCTGCCCATGTTGGAGGCGGTGGGGCACCCGGTGGCCGTCAACCCCGACCGCGTCCTGGCCAAGGTGGCGCGTGAGCGCGAATGGGAGGTCATGCAGTTCACCAAGCCGGTCCGTCTACGCGACCGGGTGAGCGCACCCAGCATGACGGTCACTGCCACCGCTGCAGGGGTGACCGCAGTGGCCACGGCCGGTGCGTTAGTCGCCTGGCGTATGGCTCGCCGCACGCACATCTGAACGGACGCAAGGACCGAAGACATCCTCGGACCTGCCTGATCAGACCAGCGCAGCCCGTCGACGGAATCGACGGCGCCACCCAGCCGCTGCGCGGCTGAGCAACCTACCGGGCGTCAGAACGAGGAGCGCTCAGGAAGCGCGGAGGCGCTGAGCGGCGACGGCGCCGAGTGCGATGATGACGATGAGGATCACGAGCTTCTTCATGGATGTAGAGCATACCCACTCTGCGTCACCTGTGGTCCAGCGCCCCACAGCCCTCGGGCGGCCCCAGGGCCGCAACCCAGGCGGCGACTGGGCTCCCTAGACGGTCAGGAGGTCGCGGGCGCCGGTGTCCGACGATGGGTGGCGCAGCTTCGACATGGCCCGCGCTTCGATCTGGCGGATCCGCTCACGGGTCAGGTTGAAGTGCTCGCCCACTTCCTCGAGGGTACGGGGCTCGCCCCGGTCGAGGCCGAAGCGCAGCCGGAGGATCTCCCGCTCGCGCTCATCGAGCGGCGACAGCAGGCGACCGATCTCGTCGGGGAGCAACGACACGGCAGCAACCTCGAACGGTGACTCTGCCGACCGGTCCTCGACGACGTCGCCGAGTTCGGCGTCCCCGTCCTCGCGCAGCGGCTCGGACAACGACAGCGGCTCGGCACGGAACCGGAGCGCTTCGACCAGCTTGTCCTCGGGCATCTCGACCTCGGCACCCAACTCGGCCAGCGTGGCCGGACGGCCGTACTTGAGCTCGAGCCGGGCCTGGGCCTTCTGGACCCTGGCCAGCGTGTCACCGGCGTGCACCGGGAGCCGGATGGTCCGGCCCGTGTTGGCGATGCCGCGGGTGATGGCCTGGCGGATCCACCAGGTGGCGTAGGTGGAGAACTTGAAGCCCTTGCGCCAGTCGAACTTCTCGACGGCGTGCATCAGGCCCAGGTTGCCCTCTTGGATGAGGTCGAGCAGCGGAAGGCCGGACGCCTGGTACTTCTTGGCGATCGACACGACCAGACGGAGGTTCGACTGGACGAAGGTCTGCTGGGCGGACTCGCCCTGGAGCGTGGTGCGACGGAGTTCGCGCTTCTTGGCGGGGGTCAGTCCCTTGGGAGCGGCCTGCATCTGGGCGTCCGCTTCGCGGCCCGCTTCGATGGCCTGGGCCAGCCGGACTTCGTCGTCCTTGGTCAGCAGGGGGTACTGGCCGATGTCGGTCAGATACAGACGAACAAGGTCCTCGTCGTCTCGCTCGAGCCGCTCCTTTGCCAAAATCACCAGGTCCTTCGGTTTCCCACCTGCGTGGGGACGCTCCACCAGTAGACCGGCCCCCTGCGAAGCAGGGGTACGGCGGTGCCGGTCGAGCGAAATCGGGCGCAACGATCGCTGCCCCTGTAGTTTACCGGACGCGTCAAGCCCCCCGAACGTCGCACGGCTGGAATGCCTCTGGACGGGTCAGTCGGCCGGAACCCAACCGGGCAGGTCGACCAGGCCGGAGTGGGCGCCGGCCGCCACCGCCACCGACTCGAGATGGCGTTGAAATTCGTATGCCGCGGCAACATCATGGGGACGGGTCATCAAGCGCTGCACCAGCCGCTCACCTGCCAGCCAGTCTTCGACCTCGTCGTTGAGCACGAGTCTCAAGGCACGGCGCAGCGGGCCGTCCGCCACGGGCGCCACGACCCGCAGATGGCGCGTGTAGGACGTCACCAGGCGGGGCAGCACCACCCGGTAGAGCCCTGCCAGGCGGGGAAGTGCCCCTGGGCGGGGGGCTGATGGGCGGTCCGCCGGGGGCCATGTCGAACCAGGCCCCTCCGTCGGGGGCTCGACACCGTCAAGTGCGGCGAACAGGGCGACGGTGGCCGCTGATGGCTTCGTCAGAGCGTCAGGATCGACGCCGTTCAGCACCGGCAGACGATCGCCCCACAGCTCTGCGTGCCAGGCGTGGCGCATGCTTTGACTGTCCAGGTGCACCTGCACGCCGGCGATGGGCATGTCTGAGACCCAGGTTCCGAGCATGGCGAAGAGGGCCGACTCGATCCAGCGGTACTCACCCACCAGTGCAGCAGCACGTTCGAGGGGCATGGCCGGCCACGGCTCGCCAGCGGCCGTGTCGAGCAGCGCGTCGGCCGTCGGGAGGTCAGACAACGGTCGGAGCCTCGCCGGCGGACGGCGGCACCGGGACGGTGCGGACCGACCGGTAGTGATTGGTGATGGGCATCCGACGATCCTTGCCGAACGCCTTCCCGGATATCCGGACCCCCGGCGGCATCTGGCGCCGCTTGTACTCGGCACGGTCGACAAGACCCACCACCCGGGCGACCGCCTCGGCATCGAACCCCTCGGCCACCAGGTCGTCAGGGGAGCGGTCAGCCTCCACATAGCCCGCCATCACCGGGTCGAGGACGGAGTAGGGCGGCAGCGACTCGTCGTCGCGCTGGTCCGGACGGAGCTC
>CAININ010000035.1 GCA_903849265.1 uncultured Acidimicrobiaceae bacterium | reverse complement strand
TGGGACCCGATGGTCGGGCGGCTCCGGTCGAGCGTGTGCATGGCGATGGTGAACCCCTTGCCTTCCTCTCCGATCAGGTGGGACGAGGGGACACGGATCTCGTTGAACATGACCCCGGCAGTGGGGCTGCCGCGCAGGCCCATTTTGTCCTCGTGCGGCGCCACCTCGACCCCCCAGCCGGCCTCGACCAAGAAGCAGCTGATCCCCCGCCGCCCAGCATCGGGATCGGTCACGGCGAACACCGTGTACGTGTCGGACACCCCGGCGTTGGTGATCCAGTGCTTGGCCCCGGTGAGGATGTAGTCGTCCCCATCCTTCACCGCACGGGTGCGCATGGAGGCCACGTCACTGCCGGCATCGGCCTCGGACAGGCAGTAGCTCGACTGGTACTCCCCCGAGGCCACCTTGGGCAGGTAGGCCTGCTTCAGCTCTTCGCTGGCAAAGTTCATGACCGGAAGCATCGAGAGCTTGGAGATCAGGAGGGTCACCGCCGTCGATGCGCAGGCTCGAGCGATCTCCTCGGCCATGATCGCCTGGGTGATCATGTCGGCCCCGGCACCCCCGTATTCGGCCGGGATACCGAGCGCCGGCAGCTCGAGTTCGACACAGGCGTCGAACGACGCCTGGGGGAAGGCTGCATCACGGTCGGCCGCCGCCGCATGAGGAGCCACCCGCTCGTCGGCAAACTTCCGCAGCGTGTCCCGGAACTGGCGATGGGTGTCGGTCAGGGCGAAGGGGGTGTTCTCCATCCCCACAAGTTACCGACCGGTAGCAAATTCTCCCATTCGACCGTCGGAATCGCTCAAGACCGCCACGGGGGTTGCCGATAGATGGGAGACCGGATCCACTCCGGCGTACGACCGACGAACCATGTGGAGACGCGAACCATGAGTGATAAGCCGCAGGGACCCGATTGGTGGCTGGCCAGTGACGGCACATGGCACCCGCCCGAACTCCATCCATCGGTACGAGACCTGGACTCGGCGTCTGCCAGTTCGGCCTCCGAGTCAGTGTCTGCTGTGTATGGTCCGGACTTGCCCGGAACGTCCGCCGCCGAGGCCGATGTGCTCCCGGCTGTGCCGGCCAGCACGAAGCGGCCCACCTGGAGCGGAGAGTCCGATCGGCGTCCCGATTCCGGACCCATGTATCCGGACCTCTTCCGCCAAGCCGTGTCCGGCTCCCATCTGGCTGACGTCATCACCGTCAACTTCGCAGACGGGGAGCACCGCGACTCGCTCGACGTCCCTGCCCCTTCTGGCCACTCTGGTCGATCCAGTCGCTCGGCCCATCTGGTGTCCTCGTCGACCCGTTCGCCGGTCGAGGTCGGCGCATTCGTCGGTGCTTCGGTAAAGAAGCGCTGGCGGCGCCACTGAGTTACTGAGGCGTTCCATCGATCACCATCATCCAACGATCACCTCTGCCGGGGCCTCCGGTTGACGTTCCCACCCTGACCGGTGCGAGCGAGGACCGACCGCTGGTCCAGCGCAGGTCCGATCAGCCGGGGTCCCCGAGGTGATCAGGCGTGCGCAGGAAGCTCGATCAACTGCCGCCAGTCGCCGAGCTGCTCTGCGACCTGCAGCGGGGTGAGGCGGAGCGTCGACTCGTGTACGCAGTCGGCGATGGTCCGCTGCACCTGATAGTGGTGCGAGGCCGAACGGAACAGCGGTTCCCGGGCGTCGACGAGGTCCGCTGGGGCGCCCTCCAGAAATCCCCACAGCGTGAAGGCCAACGTCAGGTCATGGATGACGGGGGCCCGGCCGTAGCTGGCCGCCCGCCGCATGGCCACCGCCGTGCACCCGACGATTGCGTCGTCGGCGTGCTCTCCGGTGCGCAGCACGAGCCTGTCCTCGAACCGGCGCGCCAACTTGAGGGCAAAGCCCTGGTCAGGGCCGGGTGTGCCCAAGAATGCACCGGACGGCGCTCGGGTCCCCCTCAGCTCAGACGGTCGCGACGCAGTCCAGATCGACGGCACTTCGAGCTGATAGGAGCGCCGCACCTGGTCCGCCTCGACGACGGGGACGAAACTGGGCTGGGTCAAAGGGTGCTCCTGAATCGAAGGGAAACAGCGGTCAGTCTGCTGCAGAACGTGGCACGCCGGTCGCACGCTGTCCAGTTCACGAGGCGACCGCGGTGGAGTGGATGAGCGCGTAGACGATCGAATCGGCCAGGGCCTGCCATGAGGCAGCGATGATGTTCTCGGACACGCCGATGGTGGTCCATGTCCGGTCGCCGTCGGTCGAGTCGATCAGGACTCGGGTCACCGACCCGGTTCCCTTGGCCGAGTCGAGGACCCGCACCCGGTAGTCGACCAGGTGCACACCGTCGAGTGCCGGGTATCGACTGCCGATGGCAGATCGCAGTGCGCCGTCGAGGGCGTTGACCGGACCGTTGCCTTCAGCAGTCGCCACGACCCGCTCACCGGCCACCATCACCTTGACGGTGGCTTCGGTCAGCAGGGTCTCGCCTTGGTCGGCGATGACCCGGTAGGACTCGAGCTCGAAGTACGGCTGGCGCCAGCCCGTCGAGTTGCGGAGCAGCAGCTCCAGCGATCCGTCCGCCACCTCGAAGTGGTAGCCCTCGTACTCGAGCTGCTTGAGCGAGTCGAGCACCGAGGTCATGGCATCCGAGTCGAGTTCGAGTCCCAGCTCGGCGGCCTTCATGACCAGGGTCGAGCGGCCGGCCATCTCGGACACCACGAAACGCGTGCCGTTGCCGACCAGACCGGGCGTGATGTGCTCGTAGGCATCCGACCGTCGGGCGATTGCCGAGGTGTGGAGGCCTGCCTTGTGGGCGAACACCGAGGCGCCGACGAACGGCTGCTGGGGGTTCGGGGCGATGTTGACCAGCTCCGAGATGTGATGGGCCACCGGAGTGAGCAGCGGCAGCCGGTCGGCCGGGATGGTCGAGACCTTCAGCTTGAGGGAGAGGTCAGGGACCACCGCGGCCAGGTCGGCGTTGCCCGCCCGTTCGCCGTAACCGTTGACGCAGCCTTGGACATGGGTCGCGCCCACCGACACGCCGGTCAGCGAGTTGGCCACGGCACAACCCGTGTCGTTGTGGAAGTGCACGCCGACTTGGGTCTCGAACCGGTCGAGCACGGTGGCGACGATCTTCTCCACCTCGAAGGGCAGCGTGCCTCCATTGGTGTCGCACAGCACGAGCGTCTCGGCTCCGGCCTCTTCGGCCGCCTGCAGGATCCGCAGGGTGAACTCGGGATTCGCCTTGTACCCGTCGAAGAAGTGCTCGGCGTCGAGGAACACCCGCAGGTCGTTGGCCCGCAGGAACGCTACCGAGTCGGCCACCATGGCCACGGCTTCGTCGAGGGTGGTCCGCAGCGCGTCCACCACGTGCATCTCGGACGACTTGGCCACGATGCACACGGCTTCGGTCTGGGCGTCGACCAGGTGACGCAGCGTCTCGTCGTCCTCGGCCCGCACCCCGGCGCGCCTCGTGGACCCGAACGCCACCAGCGTGGCCCGCTCGAGGTGCAGTTCGGTGGGGGCGCGAGCAAAGAACTCGGCGTCCTTCGGGTTGGCCCCGGGCCATCCGCCCTCGATGAAGGTCACCCCGAGATGGTCGAGCTGCTCAGCCACCCGCAGCTTGTCGTCGACGGTCAGCGACAGACCCTCTTGCTGGGAACCGTCGCGCAAGGTGGTGTCGAAGACGTCCACGGCGTCGGGCATGGCGGGCAGGGCGAAGTCGTGTCCCCCGCCACCGGCCTGCGGTGCCTCGCCACCTTCTGGCCCTTCGTCTCGGCGTCCCCGGCCGCGGCTGTGTGCCTCTTGGCCGAGGGTCAGCGGGTGGGAGTGCTCCGGTCCACCACCGTGGCTGTGAGTAGCGCCGTGGGCATGGCTGTGGCCGTGCCCGTGGGTGTGGCCGCTGCCGTCACCCTTCTTGGCCGCGGCGTACGACTCGTCATTGAGGGTGGGGCCGTCAGTCGACATAGTCCAACCAGTCCTTGTACTGATCCACCTCGCCCCGCACGGTGGCGAAGTAGGTCTGCTGGATGTTCTGGGTGATCGGGCCGGGCTTGCCCGTTCCCACCTCGCGGTCGTCGACGGCGCGGATCGGCACGACCTCGGCTGCGGTTCCTGTCAAGAACGCCTCGTCGGCGGTGTACAGGTCGGTGCGGATGAGCTGCTGGTAGTGGACCTCGTAGCCCAAGTCGCGGGCGATGGTCTCGACCGACTTCTGGGTGAGCCCCTCGAGCGCACCAGAGTCCGAGCTCGGCGGGGTGAGCAGCCGTCCGTTGCGCACGATGAAGATGTTCTCCCCGGTGCACTCGCTGACGTTTCCGTCCGGGGCGAGCAGGATGGCCTCGTCGTAGCCAGCCTTGATGGCCTCGACCTTGGCCAGCGACGAGTTCACATACATGCCCGTGCCCTTGGCTGCCGTCGGCACGGCGTTCGGGTCGTGGCGCCGCCACGACGAGATCTTCATCGACACGCCGTTGTTAACGCCGTCGTCGCCCAGGTAGGTCCCCCAGGGCCAGCAGGCGATCGACACGTTGACAGGGGACGGCATGGGGTTGAGTCCCATTTCGCCGTATCCCAGATAGACGAGCGGGCGGATGTAACACCCGTCGCTCATCTTGTTGATCCGGACCAGCTCACGGGTGGCGTCGACGACCTCGTCGACGGTGAAGGGGATATCGATCAAGAAGACCGAGGCCGACACGAACAGACGCTCGATGTGGTCGCGCAGGCGGAAGATGGCTGGGCCGCGGTCGGTCGGGTAGGCGCGGATGCCCTCGAAGACGCCCGAGCCGTAGTGCATGGTGTGGGTGAGCACGTGGACGGTGGCATCGGCCCAGTCGACGAACTTGCCGTCCATCCAGATCTTCTCAGTGGGGGTGATGGGCATAGCTCAGAGCCTTTCTGCGATGGCGTCGCCGATCTCGGTGGTCGAGAGCGTCGGGTTCGGGGTGGAGTTGATGAAGTCGTTTACGGCTGCGGTCACGGCGGCACCGGCTGCGGTCTCGCCCAGGAAGTCCAGCATGAGGGCAGCGGAGCGGATGGCGGCGGCCGGGTTGGCCTTGTTCTGACCCTCGATGTCATGCGCTGCCCCGTGGACGGGCTCGAACATCGAGGGGCCGGTGCGGTCTGGGTTCAGGTTGGCCGAGGCGGCGTACCCGATGCCTCCGGCAATGGCGCCGGCCAGGTCGGTGATGATGTCGCCGAAGAGGTTGTCGGTGACGATCACGTCGTAGCGGGCTGGATTCTCGACCAAGTAGATGCAGGTGGCGTCCACGTGGTTGTAGTCACGGCTGACTCCGGGGTAGTCCGGGGCCACCTCGTCGACGGTGCGCTGCCACAGGTCGCCGGCGAAGGTCAGGACGTTCGTCTTGTGGACCAGGGTGAGGTGCTTACGCTCTCGGGTCTCGGCCAGGGCGAAGGCGTACCGGGCGCAGCGCTCGACGCCGTGGCGGGTGTTGACCGAGCCTTGCGTGGCCACCTCGAAGGGGGTGCCCTTGCGAAGGAAGCCGCCCTCGCCGGCGTAGGTGCCTTCGGTGTTCTCCCGGATCACGATGAAGTCGCAGTCAGGGGACGGCGCTCCGGGGACGCCCGTGAAGGGCCGCAGGTTGATGTAGAGATCAAGGGCGAAACGGAGCTTGAGCAGCAGGCCCCGCTCCAAGGTGCCCGGGGGGACCTCGGTCGATCCGATGGCGGCGCCGATTGCACCGAGCAGGATGGCGTCCTGGCCGCGAATCTCCTCGAGCACGCTGTCCGGGAGCACCTCGCCTGTGCGGATGTACCGCTTGGCGCCGAGTTCGTATTCAGTGGTGTCGAGGGTGACTCCGGCGGCATCGACCACCTTGAGGGCCTCGGCCAGCACGTCTGGTCCGATGCCGTCGCCGCCGATCACTCCAACCTTGTAGCTGCTCACGTCTCTTGTGTCCTTGTCTGTGCTGTCGGTGTCTGTGCTGTCGGTGTCTGTGCCGTCGGTGTCTGTGCCGTCTGTCCTGCCCTGCAGGGGACCGGCCCAGCGACCGACTCTGCCATCTCGATGGAGCGTCCTGGCTGACCCCCCCCAGGGCACGGCCCGTCGGTGCAGAAATTGAAAAACCGCCCACCAGGTGGACGGTCAGGAGGCACACACCGGAAGCGGTATGTGCCTAATCGATAATGATTACGGCGACGGGTCGGGGAGAGTCGGTGTGCTGCATGCTTCCAGTGTCCCCCGTTACACCCGGCACCGTCAACCCCAGAGGGCGTCAGGACCTCCATCAGAGGCGTCACCGGACTCATCGAGGGGACCATGGAGCACGCTCCAGGCCAGTGCGCCCTCCCGCAGGCAGCGCGACGCAGGGCCCCGGCACTCGACCACCGTCGACGGAACCCCATCACAGGTTCCGCCGTCGATGACCACGGCAGGTTGATCGACCCCAGCGAAGGCTGCAACCACTTCGTCGGCCGTCGTGGCCGGCGGAGCGCCGTGGAGGTTGGCGCTGGTGACCGCCAGAGGTCCCAACAGCTCGCACAGGGCCACCACCACCGGATGATCGGGCCGACGCACGCCGACCGTCTGGCGGGCAGCAGGTGGCCCGCCCAGATCGACGGTGAACCCGGATCGCCTCGGCACGACCAGCGTCAGCGGACCAGGCCAGAACCGAGCGGCCAACTGGGCAGCAGCCGGCTCGAGCCCGCCAGCCACCATCGCCACCTGATCCTGCCCGGCCACCAGGATGGGGAGCGGGACGTCGTCCGGCCTGCCCTTCAACGCGAACAAGCGTGCCACCGCCTCTGGTTGGGACGGGTCGACGGCGAGACCGTAGACGGTGTCCGTGGGCACAGCCACGACATCGCCGTCCGCCAATGCGGAGGCAGCACGATGCAGGGCGGCTGCATCACCCGCGGCCAGGACCACGACGCTCATCGCCTCGACTCCGCCGCTGCAACCAGCATCCGCATCCGTCCGGCCAGGTCGAGCGCTGTCCCGACCCGGGTGAACCCAGCCCTTCGGGCTGCATCGATGGCGGCGTACGCCTGGGACGGCGCCAGCTCGACCACCAGCGCTCCACCGGGCCGAAGCCATCGAACGGCGCCAGCGATCACATCCTCGATATCGGCCATGCCGGCCACTCCGGACCGTCCCCTCGGGGCGACCAGGGCCTGCAGCGGCTCCCACTCCGCTACGACCGGGTCGAGGTCGACGTACTCCTCTTGCGACACATACGGAGGATTGGAGACGATCAGATCGACTTGGCGCTCGAGCCGCGATGGGAGGGCGTCGAACCACGACCCCTCGACCAGGGTGACTCTGACGGAGGCCTCAGGGTCGCGTGCGGCCAGATTCGCCAGGTTCGCCCCGGCCACAGCGAGGGCGTCGGAGGACGCGTCGGTGGCCCACACCTCGATCGCCACGTCCGCCCTGGCCTCGGCGGCCAGCGACAACGCAATGGCGCCAGACCCGGTCCCGAGATCCACACAGACGACCGAGGCTCCATCTGTCGCCCGGCCGGCTGCGATCCGGGCTAGCTCGCCCAGGGCCACCTCGACCACCTGTTCGGTCTCGGGGCGAGGGATCAGGACCCGCTGGTCGACGTCGAGCTCGAGCGTGCGGAACTGCCATCTCCCGAGCACGTACTGCAACGGTTCGCCCGACACACGCCGATCGGCCAGGAGCATCGCGAGCGGGCGCACTGCTGCAGGGTCACCGACCGAAACGGCCTCGGCGTGTTCGACGATCCAGGTGGCCTCACGGGTAGAGCCCACCTGATCGGACAACTCAGCAATCAGCCCAGGCCGCCCCGACGTCAGGTCGCCCGATGGGGTGGCGGAAGGGCCGGGGTCGGGGACCACGGCCACCTCAGCCTTCGTCGAGCTGCCGGTACCGCTTGTCGGCCATGAGGGCCTCGGTCAGCTCGTCGAGGTCGCCCATGAGGATTCGGTCCAACTTGTGCAGGGTGAACTTGATGCGGTGGTCGGTGACCCGGTTCTCCTTGAAGTTGTAGGTCCGGATCTTCTCGGACCGACCGCCTCCGCCCACCTGACTGCGGCGGGCCTGGGACAGCTCGGCCGCCAGGCGGTCCTGCTCGGCCTTCAACAATCGAGACCGCAACACGATCATGGCCTTGGCCCGGTTCTGAATCTGGCTCTTTTCGTCCTGCATGGCCACCACGATGCCGGTGGGGACGTGGGTGATGCGCACGGCGGAGTCAGT
>CAININ010000034.1 GCA_903849265.1 uncultured Acidimicrobiaceae bacterium | reverse complement strand
GGTTCACCAGGTGGATCTCGGTGCCCACGGCGATGACGGCGCCTGCAGGTGCCTCGGCCCCGGCCCGGATGAGGTAATCGGTCGAACCGACCTGGTCGGCGGCCTCCACCACATCGGGTGCGCAGTCGGGGTGGACGACCACGATGCCACCAGGGTGCTCGGTTCGAAAGGCGTCGATATGGGACGGACGGAACCGCTGATGGACGGAGCAGTGCCCCTTCCACAGCAGCAGGGTCGAGGTCTTGAGCGTCCGATCGTCGAGACCGCCAGAGGTGAGCCGAGGATTCCACACAGCCATGTCGTCTTCGCCGTATCCGAGTTCAAACCCGGTGTTTCGGCCGAGGTGCTGGTCAGGGAAGAACAGGACCTGGTCGCCACGGGACGTGCCGGTCCCATCGTCGCCCAGGGCCCAGGTGAGCACGGCCCGGGCGTTGGAAGACGTGCAGACAACACCACCGTTGCGTCCGACGAAGGCTTTGAGAGCGGCCGAAGAGTTCATGTAGGTCACCGGGACCACCCGGCTGATGTCGGTGACTTCGGCCAGTGTCTCCCACGCCTCTTCGACCGAGTCGATGTCGGCCATGTCGGCCATCGAGCACCCGGCGTTGAGGTCGGGAAGCAGGACCTGCTGATGATCGCCGGTCAGGATGTCGGCCGACTCGGCCATGAAATGGACCCCGCAGAACACCACGTACTCCGCCTCGGTCTGGTCGGCGGCGATGCGGGACAGCCCGAACGAGTCACCACGGGCATCCGCCCACTCCATCACCTCGTCCCGTTGGTAGTGATGGCCCAGGATGAACACCCTCGAGCCGAGGGTCTCCTTGGCTGCTCGGATCCGTTCGACGAGCTCCTCGGGGCGCGACGTCGTGTAGGTGTCGGGAAGTGCCTTCTGTAAGCGCAGCATGTCTGGGTATGACCTCCTCGGGGAGGCGCTCCGGTTGTGGCCGGCGGGGACAGCCTGGTCGCCCGTCCGCGGGGATGTCGACCCCGGAGCGGTGGATGTCGCCGGAAACCAGGCCGGCGTCCAGCCAGTGTATTGCCTGTGACCCGAGTGGTGTTCGAACGTCGGGGGGAGTGGTGGTCGACCCGGTGATGGCCTGCGGCGCGGCACACTGGTGCCGTGGCCACCCGACCCCTCTCCGGATCGATCCCTGACGAGCCGGGCTCGTACCAGTTCATCGACCGTGATGGTCGAGTGCTCTACGTCGGCAAGGCCAAATCCCTGCGGGCCCGAGTGAACTCGTACTTCCAGGATCCGGCCAACCTCGCCCTGCGTACAGCCCAGATGGTGGAGGCCGCTGACCACGTCGAGTGGATGGTGGTCAGTACTGAAGCCGAGGCGCTGCTCCTCGAGCACAACCTCATCAAGCAGTTCCAACCACGGTTCAACATCCGGCTCAAGGATGACAAGAGCTACCCCTGGCTCGCCCTCACCGTCAACGACGAGTGGCCCAAGCCGTCCGTCGTTCGTGGCCGTAAGCGATCTGGGGTCAAGTACTTCGGGCCGTATCCGAACGTGGGGGCGATCCGGGGAACGCTCGATCTGCTGCTCCGATCGTTTCCGGTCCGGACGTGTTCGGACGCCAAATTCCGGAACCACGAGCGCCTGGGTCGGCCTTGCCTGCTCTTCCACATCGAGCGGTGCGCCGGGCCGTGTGTAGGCGCGGTGAGCCACGAGGAGTACGACCAGATGGTGGCGGACCTCTCCACCTTTCTCGGCGGCGACACCGGGCCGCTCGAGCGCCACATCGAGTCCGCCATGCGGGAGTCTTCGGCGGCGCTTGACTACGAGCGAGCCGGCAAGCTGCGGGACAAACTCGAAGCGGTCCGAACCGCCGACGCCGTCCGCCAGATGGAGCTCGACCAACCCGAGGACCTCGACGTCTTGGCCCTTGCCGAGGACGAACTCGAAGCGGCGGTGCAGGTGTTCCACGTACGGGCCGGTCGGGTGATCGGACGTTCCGCGCTCTTCGTCGACAAGGTAGAGGACTTGGCGCCTGACGAGCTGATCGAGCGGCTCCTGGTGGACGTCTACGCCGAGGCCGCGTCGGGCGTGCCCCGTCAGATCCTGGTCCCCACGATGCCGGCCGAGCTCGAGACGGTGGTGGAGTACCTGTCGCTACGCCGCGGTGGGCCGGTATCGGTCCGGGTCCCCGTGCGCGGCCCCAAACGATCGTTGCTCGAGACGGTCGAGCGCAACGCCAGCGACGCCTTTCTGCGGCACCGGCTGCACCGGACGTCGGATCACAACAGCCGCGCCCGTGCGCTCGAGGCGCTGCAGCGCGAGCTGCACCTGCCCGATGCCCCCCTCCGCATCGAGTGCTACGACATGAGCCACTTGCAGGGGACGGACTACGTGGGCTCCATGGTCGTGTTCGAGGACGGATTGCCGAAGAAGAGCGACTATCGCCACTTCAAGGTGGCCACGGTGCCCGGCAACGACGACTACGCGGCCATGGAAGAGGTCCTGACCCGGCGCCTCACCGCCCTGCTCGACGACGAGCGGACGGCGGCGTCCGCTGCCACTTCGGGGACCGACGACAGGAGCGATGCCGACACCGATGTCGAGGCGACGCCGACACCAGCGGCCACCCGGCGCCGGTTTGCCTACCCGCCCCAGCTCTTGCTGGTCGACGGTGGGTTGGGGCAACTCCATGTGGGCATGCGGGTGCTCGAACAGCTCGGGCTGTCGGATCGCGTGCCGATCGCCTCGCTGGCCAAGAGCTTCGAGGAGGTCTACCTTCCCGGCACCTCCGAGCCGGTCCGACTGCCACGCCAGTCCGAAGCGCTCTACCTGCTGCAGCGACTGCGGGACGAGGCCCACCGCTTCGCCATCTCGTACCACCGGACCCTTCGAGGCAAGCGGATGACGGTCGGTGCGCTCGACGGCGTCACCGGACTCGGCCCCAAGCGCAGGAGCCGTCTGGTGGAACAGTTCGGCGGCCTCGGTCCCCTGCGAGCGGCCACCCGCGAGGAACTGATGGGCCTATCGTGGTTGCCGGCAGAGGTGGGGGCCGCCGTCTTCGAGCGGCTGCACACGCCGTTGGCCCCGGAACGATGACCGACAGAGACGCGAGCGTGGATCGATGAGTGAGTACCTGGTGGTGACGGGCATGTCCGGTGCGGGCCGATCGACGGCGGCGGCCACCTTGGAAGACGTCGGATGGTTCGTCATCGACAACATGCCCTCAGCACTGATCTCCAAGGTGTCCGAGCTGGTCGACGGGACGGGTTCGGAGATGGAGCGGGTGGCCTTCGTCGTGGGGCGCGGCGGTGGCGACCTCGACGACGTGCTCCCGGCAGTTGACGCTTTGCTTGCCGGACGCAACCGCGTACGGATCCTCTTTCTGGACGCTCCGGACGACGTCCTCATCCGCCGGTTCGAAGGCACTCGTCGCCGGCACCCGCAAGCGGCACGTGGCGTGGTGGACTCGATCGCTGACGAGCGAGCGCTGCTGTCGGGCATACGGGACCGTGCCGACCTGGTGATCGATACCGGGGAGATCAACACCAACCAGTTGCGCTCGAGGCTCCTCGAGGTCTTCGGTGACGAAGAGGCCGGCAGCACCATGCAGACCTCGGTGGTGTCGTTCGGCTTCAAGCATGGGGTTCCCCTCGATGTCGACCTGATGTTCGACTGCAGGTTCCTTCCCAATCCCTATTGGGACGAGTCGCTTCGGAGTCACAGCGGACTCGAGCCCGAAGTGCGGGCCTACGTCCTCGATCGCCCGGAGACGCTGCTGTTCCTCGACAAGCTGGACGATCTGCTCGCCATGCTGATTCCGGCCTACGTCAAGGAAGGGAAGTCGTATCTGACCGTGGCCATGGGGTGTACCGGCGGGCGCCACCGATCGGTCGTGCTGGCCGAGGAGCTCTCTCGACGCCTGGATGCCCACGGGCTGCCCACGACTGTCTTCCATCGCGACGTGGACCGATGAGTTCCGGCGGTGGCACGCAAGGGACAACGGGCACGAATGGCAGCCGCACGTCGAACGGCCCTCGGGTGGTCGCCATCGGCGGGGGTCACGGGCTGGCGGCCACTCTGCGAGCCGTTCGCACCTACACGGACCGGGTCACGGCGATCGTGTCGGTGGCCGACGACGGAGGGTCGTCAGGACGCCTACGCGAGTTGCTGCACATCATCCCTCCGGGGGACCTGCGGACGTGCCTGGTCGCCCTGGCTGCCCCTGGATCTCCCCTGGCGGCGGCCTTCGACATCCGGTTCCACGAAGATGAACTGACCGGGCACTCCCTCGGCAACTTGATCCTGGCCGGGCTGATGGAAAGCACCGGCGATCCGGTGTCGGCACTCGACGAGGCGTGCCGACTGCTGGGAGCCACCGGCCGGGTGCTGCCCTCGACCACGGAGCCGGTGGTGCTCAAGGCGGTCGCCGACTGCGGGCAGGTGACGGGACAGGTGGCGGTGAACAGCACCGACCACATCCACCGGGTCTCGCTCGTCCCGTCCGATCCTCCTGCCCCAGAAGCGGCTATCACTGCCTTGGCCGAGGCCGATCAGATCCTCCTCGGCCCGGGATCGCTGTTCACCAGCGTCCTTGCCGCAGTCGCCGTCCCGGCGATCCTCGAGGGAATCAACGCCTCGGCGGCGCCTCGGGTCTACATCTGCAACCTCCGCGCACAGGGCCACGAGACCACCGGCTTCGACGTGGGCATGCACGTCCAAGCCCTGCTGGACCACGGCGTCCATGTGGATCAGGTGGTGTGCGACACGACGGGGATCGCACTCGGCTCCTCGTCGCTTCCGGTGGTGGATGTCCCGCTATCCCGACCGAGTGGATTGGCCCACGATCCGGCCAGACTGGCGTCAGTGCTGTCGGATCTGATCGGATGATGGCCCGGTAGGCCCAGATGCCCTAGCGTGGATTTGCTTCTCCGGTGTGGGGGGAGGCACCGCCAGACGGGATGCGAGTGGTTCGCACTTCCACAGACGATTCGACGAAGGATTGAGGCACAAGAGCAATGACCGTACGGATCGGCATCAACGGCTTC
>CAININ010000033.1 GCA_903849265.1 uncultured Acidimicrobiaceae bacterium | reverse complement strand
GCGTCAGGCGGGTGCCGGTAGTGACTACTTGGAGTAGAGCTCGACGATCAGCTGTTCCTGCACCGGCTCGTCGATGTGCTCGCGCAGCGGCAGCGAGAACACCCGGACCTCGAAGCGGTCCCCCACCGTCTCGAGCCACGGCGGCAACGAGCGGTCGAGCGTGTCCATGTTGCGCTGGACATGGAACATCTGACGTGACGCCGTCTTGAGGGCGACGGTGTCTCCCTGGCGCAGGCGGTAGCTGGGGATGGTGACCCGCTTGCCGTTCACCAGGACATGGCCGTGGCGCACGAACTGGCGAGCCTGGGAGCGGCTGGCGCCCCATCCGGCACGGAAGGCCAGGTTGTCGAGCCGGAGCTCCAGCATCACCAGCAGGTTCTCACCCGTGATGCCTGGGGCCTTGCTGGCCTCGACGTAGAGGTTGTGGAACTGCTTTTCGAGCAGGCCGTAGATCCGGCGTGCCTTCTGCTTCTCACGCAGCTGTCCGAGGTACTCCGACCCCTGACGCATGCGGTCGCGGCCGTGCTCCCCGGGCGGGTAGGCGCGGCTGTTCCGGTCGCTGACTGCCTCGGAGACGGGGCACTTCATCGAATAGCAGCGCTCTCCCTTGAGGAAGAGCTTGGTGCGCTCCCGGCGACAAAGCCGGCAGACGGGTCCTGTATAACGAGCCATGGTGGTCCTTGGTTCCCTTCGTTCCCGTCCCTACACCCGCCGCCGCTTTTTGGGGCGGCAGCCGTTGTGCGGGATGGGGGTGACGTCTTTGATGCCGGCGACTTCGATGCCGGCAGCGGCGAGTGAGCGGATGGCGGTCTCGCGGCCAGAGCCTGGTCCGCGGACCAGTACATCGACACGCTTGACACCGTGCTCCATGGCCCGCTTGGCGCACTGCTCGGCAGCCAGCTGGGCGGCGAACGGCGTGGACTTGCGAGAGCCCTTGAATCCGACGTTGCCGGCCGAGGCCCAGGCGAGCACGTTGCCCTCGGGGTCGGCGATGGAGATGATCGTGTTGTTGAACGAGCTCTTGATGTGGGCGACGCCGAAGGTGATGTTCTTCCGCTCGCGCTTGCGGGGTCGGCGAGCCGCCCCGGGCTTGGTGGTCTTGGCCATTACTTGCGAACCTTCTTCTTTCCGGCGACGGTCTTCTTCGGTCCCTTGCGGGTACGGGCGTTGGTGTGGGTGCGCTGGCCGTGGACCGGCAGACCCTTGCGGTGACGGATCCCCTGGTAGCAGCCGATTTCCATCTTCCGCTTGATGTCCTGGGAGATGTCACGGCGCAGGTCGCCCTCGACCTGCAGGTTCTCGTCGATGTAATTGCGCAGACGGGTGACCTCTTCGTCGGTCAGGTCCCGAACCCGCGTGTCGCGGCTGGTCTCGGTTGCCGCGCAGATCTGCTGCGAGGTGGTCCGGCCGATGCCGAAGATATAGGTCAGGGAGATCTCCAACCGCTTTTCGCGGGGGATGTCCACGCCAGAGATACGAGCCACGTGTTCTTCTTTCTCTCTCTACTTACGCCTGGTCGGCGTCAGCCCTGCCGCTGCTTGTGGCGGGGGTTTTCGCAGATGACGATGACGCGCCGGTGCCGGCGAATCACTTTGCACTTTTCACACATCGGCTTGACGCTGGGTCGAACCTTCACGTTGTCGTCCTTGTCTCATACCGCTCGGTCCAATGACCTGCGGCTCCGTTCTCCCCGTCCCCACCTCGGTGGTGGGTCCGGCCCGGCTCACTTGTAGCGGTAGGTAATCCGCCCGCGGGCTAGGTCGTAGGGAGTGATCTCCACTTGCACCTTGTCCCCGGGGAGGATGCGGATGCGGTGCATACGCATCTTTCCCGAGCTGTGCGCCAGCACGTTGTGGCCGTTTTCGAGCTCCACGCGGAACATGGCGTTGGGGAGCGGTTCGACGACCGTCCCCTCCAGCACGATGGCATCTTCCTTAGGCTTGGGCAGGTGAATCTCCTACTACTCTGTCGTTCTCGTCCGTCATCGACCCGAGAGTCGACGTGTTGCTCGGACCACGGGATCGTCGTCCGGACACCACCGCCATCGTGGGCATGCCTGAGCAGTGCCACCGGAAGCGGGGTCGGCACGCCACCACACACCCGTGGCCAGCCGAATGACTAGTCTAGCCCTTCGCCCGAAAATTGCCAGTCCGATCCGTCTGGCCCGTCGGTGGCCCGCTGCTCAAGGGAAAAACCCTGGTCAGAGGCCTAGAGGATTGTGAAGATCTCCGGTCCGTTATCGGTGACTGCGATGGTGTGCTCAAAATGCGCCGACAGCCGGCCGTCGGAGGTGACCACACTCCACCCGTCATCGAGCACGACCGTCCCGGTGCCACCTGCGTTCACCATGGGCTCGATGGCGAAGACCATCCCCTCTTTGAGGGTCGGCCCGGGAGTCCCCGGCCAGTAGTTCGGGACTTGGGGCTCCTCGTGCATCGCCGTACCGATGGCGTGGCCGACGTACTCGCGGACCACCGAGAACCCGGCTGCCTCCGCGACGTCCTGGACGGCCCGTCCGACCTCGTGGAGGCGGTTGCCCACCGTCAGCTGATCGATTCCGGCATACAGGCTGGCCTCGGTCACCTCCATGAGTCGGGTGGCCTCGGCCGATACCTCACCGACCGGTGCGGTGTAGGCGGCGTCGCCGTGGTAGCCCTCGATGATGGCCCCGCAGTCGACCGAGATGATGTCTCCTTCGACAAGGACGACGGACGCCGAGGGGATCCCATGGACGATCATGGAGTTGGGCGACGTGCAGACGACTGCAGGAAACCCGTGGTATCCGAGGAAGTTCGACCCGGCACCCCGCTTTTCCAGAACATCACGGGCGGCGCGGTCGAGGTCAAGCGTGGTGATTCCGGGCTTGATGACCGCACGCGTCGCCTCATGGATCTCGGCGACCACCCGCCCTGCTTTGCGCATCTTGGACAGCTCTTCGGCATTGCGCCTCATCGTGAACCCTTCATCGGTGCCGTCGGAATCAGTGCCCCCGGGCGGAGTCGGAGCGTGTCCAACTCGATCGACCTGGACGCCAACAGTGCGAACATGACCGTCATCGTATGTGGCGGGTCATGAGAAGCGTCCGCCCTTGCGGTTGCGTCGATCCTCGATGGCGCGCACGATTCGTTTGGTGACAGCCTCAGGCGAACCCGTCCCGGTGACCGACGCCAGCTGTCCGCGATCCAGGTACCAGTCGATAAGCGGTGCTGTCTGGGCCTCGTAGATCTCGAGCCGCTTGGAGATGGCTTCCTCTGTGTCGTCTTCGCGCTGGATGACCTCACCTCCGCAGACATCACACGACCAGCCGATGGTTGGCCGGTTGGTCAGGGAGTAGTTGGCGCCGCAGTCGACACAGACCCGCCGGGACGCCAGCCGGCGCAGCACCTGCGTGGTGGGAACCTCGATGTCGATCACTAGGTCGAGGTCCACCGGGGACAGGAAGTCGGCGAGCCGCTGGGCTTGAGACACCGTGCGGGGGCACCCATCGAGGATGAAGCCCCGGTTCTTTACGTCGCTCTCGTTCAGCCGGGTCGAGACCATCTCCATGATGAGATCGTCACCGAGCAGCTCTCCGCGACCCATGAGCTCCTTGGCCTTCATGCCGAGCGACGTGCCCTGCTTGACTGCCTCGCGGAGCATGTCCCCCGTTGATACGTGGGTGACCACATAGTGATGAGAAAGGGAGAGACACTGCGTCCCCTTCCCCGCCCCCTGTTTGCCGAGGACGACGAGCCTGGCGCCGGCTGTCACCTACTTGAGGAAACCCTCGTAGTTTCGCATCATGAGCTGGCTGTCGATCTGCTT
>CAININ010000032.1 GCA_903849265.1 uncultured Acidimicrobiaceae bacterium | reverse complement strand
CCACCGAGCTGCGCGATGGTGCCGTGCCACGGCCACCGTGGTGGGGAGGCTGGCGGATCACGCCCCAGGCCTACGAGTTCTGGCAGCAGGGTCAGTACCGGCTGCACGACCGGGTCCGCTACGAGGCCGACGGACCGGCGTGGACGATCGACCGGCTCCAGCCCTGATCTCTCGGCGCCCGGCCGGTCCACTTGGGCTGCTGCCCATGGTGGGCGGTATGTTCTCGGCATGGCAGATGACACCGCGCTCGTCGAGGAACGGACCACCCAGCTCTTGGAAGAGCTCGACCCCAAGGCGGTGACGGTCGAGGAGTTCCGCGGTCGGCAGTTCGACCTCGGTCTCGCCTGGATCTCGTTTCCTGAAGGGCTAGGCGGGCTGGGACTGCCGCCAAACCTCCAACGCATCGTCGACCGTCGGCTGTCCGAGGCCGGAGCGACTCCGATGGGCGCCCGGGAGTTCTTCGGGCTGACCATGGCCGGGCCGACCGTGGTGACCCACGGGTCGGACGAGCTCCGGGCCCGTCTCCTCCGTTCGACCTTCACCGGCGAGGACGCCTGGTGTCAGCTGTTCAGCGAGCCCGGCTCCGGCTCCGACCTGGCCGGTCTGGCCACCCGAGCGGTGCGTGACGGTGACGAATGGGTGATCACCGGACAGAAGGTCTGGAACACACTTGCCCACATCGCGGACCGAGGGATGCTGGTGGCTCGGACCGACCCCGACACCCCCAAGCACAAGGGGCTCACCTACTTCGCTCTCGATATGCACGCCCCCGGGGTCGAGGTCCGGCCGCTGCGCCAGCTGACCGGCGAGGCCGAGTTCAACGAGGTCTACATGACCGAGGTCCGGGTGCCCGATGCCGACCGCATCGGTGATGTCGGCGAGGGATGGCGCGTGGCCATGACCACGTTGTCGAACGAGCGGACCACCATCGGCGGCGGTGGCGGGGCGCCGCCCCGGGGCTCTGGATCGATCGCTGAGGCGGTCCGGCTGTTCCAGGCCAAGGGCGACCGGGCGACAGCCGTCGAGCGGGAACGGCTCATGCAGCTGTGGGTCGAGTCCGAAGTGCTCCGGCTCACGAACGTGCGGGCCGGACAGAACCGCAAAGCAGGCAACCCCGGGCCCGAGGGGTCGATCGCCAAGCTCATGTTCGCCGAACTCAACAAGGACATCTTCGAGCTCTGCATCGACCTGCAGGGTGCCGACGGCCTGGTCGGCTACGACTACTCGATGCGCCGGTCTGACGTGCTCGGCCTGGTCGGCCCTCCTGGCACATCACGCAAGTTCGTCCTGCGGTCACGGGCCAACTCGATCGAAGGCGGCACCTCCGAGATCCAGCGAAACATCCTGGGAGAGCGCATCCTCGGGCTGCCCGGTGACGTCCGGGTCGACAAAGAGCTTCCGTGGGCAAAGGTTCCGCGCAGTTGAGGCGTTTGCCGACGAGGGACGTCAAGTGACCGATGCCCGTCAGTTCCTCGGGATGAAGGAGCTCGGCGACCCGCTCCACTGGCGCCTGCACGTCGTTCCAGAACTCACCACTCCTGGCAACTTCCTGTTCGGAGGGTGCGGGCTCGGTGCCGCCCTGGTAGCCCTCGAGGCCGCCTCGGGACGCCCGGCCGTGTGGTCCACCGCCCAGTACCTGTCGTTCGCCCCCACCGACTCCGTGCTCGACCTGACCGTCACCTTGGCAGCCGAGGGCAAGCGGGTGACCCAGGCCCGCGCTGTCGGACGGGTCGGGGACACCGAGATTCTCACTGTCAACGCCGCCCTCGGACTGCCGGGCGATACGGGCGCCGAAGGGGTGTGGGACTCGCCGCCTGACGTTCCGCCGCCCCTTGAATGCCCGCCACGGCGGCTGCCGGCGTTCTTCACCACCTCGATCTTCGATCAGATCGACGTGCGCCTGGCCAAGGGACGCAGCTTCGAAGAGATCAGCTCGGGACCCCACACTCCGGGGGAGCCGACCAGCGCGCTGTGGGCCCGGGTGCCTGGCCACCTCGAACCCTCGGCCGCCACCCTGGCCATCCTGGGCGACTACGTGACCGGCGGAGTGTCTCAGCCCCTGGGGCGAAGGACCTTCTCCCGCAGCCTCGACAACACGCTGCGGGTGGTCCGCCTCGAGCCGACGGAGTGGGTCCTGTGTGACATCCGGATACAGGCCCTCGCCGACGGGTACGGACAAGGAACGGCCTTCCTGTGGTCGGAGACCGGGAACCTCCTGGCGACAGCGAGTCAGTCGATGAGCATCCGCTTTGCCCCGCCGCTCCCCTGAGGAGCACGCCGCTCCCCTGAGGAGCACGCCGCTGTAACAGCACGCCGCTGTAACAGGCCAGGCATTCGTCTCGTTGTAGGAAACGAGGACTACTGGCTGGGAGTGGTCAGGTCGCTCACGACAACAGGACGACTGCTCCGGACCACGGCAGCAGCGCCCACTAGGCGAGGAGAACGTAGTGATGAAGCATGCACGTAGGTTCACGCGGGTGACTGCGCTCACGGTGGTGGCCCTGGGCCTTACCGCTGGCGTTGCCGGTGCCGCCGCCCCCAAGGGCAGCGCCCCTTCGGTGGGTGGCTCGGTCACTGCCGTCAATGGTGACACCACGCCCGGTGTATGCGGGACAGCCGGTGGGACCGGCGACTTCACCTTGACCACCGGCGGGGCCACGCCGTCCGTTCACACGGTCGACGTCACCCCGGCGACCTCGTTCGTCCAGAAGAAGGTGGCGGCACCAACCTTCGCCAACGTCTGCGTGGGCTATGACGCCACGGCCATCGGTGTCCAGACCGGCTTCGTCGTAGCGGCGACAGGCGTGTCCATCCATGTGCCCAAGTCCACCCACATCTTCGGCACGGTGACCGGCATCGGCGGCGTGGCGACGGCTGGCACCTGCGGCACGGCACTCACGACCGGCACGTTCAGCCTGTCCACGCTGGTGTCGGGCAGCCAGGTAGTCACGACCGTCTTCGTGACGCCGAGCACCAAGTTCAACGTGGCCCACGTGGGGACCTCTACCTTCGCCGGACTCTGCGTAGGTTCCATCGCCCAGGCCGAGGGCCTCACTGTCGGGGCCACTGTCCTGGCCAACTCGGTGGAGATCAAGATCCCGAAGCCGCCGACTCCGGTCCACGTGAAGGGCATGGTCACGTCGGTCAACGGCACTTCGACGGCCGGCACCTGTGGCACTGCGGCCACGGCCGGATCGTTTGTGATCACCTGGACCGACCGGACCAGCGCCGTGGTCAACACGACCGTGGTCGTCACGGCCACGACCCCGTTCGCGGGTAAGGGTTCGGTGACCTCGTTCGCCGACGTCTGTGTCGGAGCCAAGTCGGCTGCCATCGGCAACAACTCGTCGGGTGCACTGGACGCGGTGTCTGTGGCCACGTATCCCGTCAAGGTCTGAACCGAACTGGAGTTCGTTCCCACGGCGGCACCTTCCGGGGTGCCGCCGTGGGGCGCGTCCGGACCGCGGGCCGACCACTAGTGTCGGGATCCATGTTCGACAGCCGAATGGATCAGGGGCGACGATGAAGATCAGCACGATGCTCAGCTACGCCGGAGGCTTCCGCAAGGCGGCAGTGCAGGTGGCCGAGATGGAGAAGGCCGGGCTCGACCTGGTGTGGGTGGCCGAGGCCTACGGCATCGACAGCCCCAGCCAGATGGGCTACCTCGCCGCGTTGACCGAGACGGTGGAGATCGGGTCGGCCATCCTGCCCATCTTCACCCGGACCCCCACGCTCATCGCCATGACGGCAGCTGGCGTCGACGCCCTCTCCGAGGGCCGGTTCCACCTCGGCCTCGGCTCCTCGGGTCCCCAGGTAATCGAGGGGTGGCACGGCGTTCCCTTCGACGCCCCGCTGGGTCGGACCCGCGAGATCGTCGAGATCTGTCGTGAGGTATGGGCGCGAGAAGCGCCCCTCGAGCACCACGGCAAGTTCTACGACATGCCACTTCCGGCGGGAGAGGGCACTGGGCTGGGCAAGGCCCTCAAGATCATCGGCCGGCCGGTGCGCCCGCGGATCCCGGTCTGGATCGCCTCGCTCGGCCATAAGAACGTGGCCTTGACGGCCGAGATCGCGGACGGTTGGATCCCCATGCTGTTCGTGCCCGAGAAGGCCCGTCAGGT
>CAININ010000031.1 GCA_903849265.1 uncultured Acidimicrobiaceae bacterium | reverse complement strand
GTTGACGCCCGAGGCCATGGTCGACATCGCCGGCCTGGTCGGGGTCACCCCCAGCGAGGTGCTCGGGACGGCGTCGTTCTACGACATGCTCCACACCGAGCCGGTGGGCCGCTATGTGGTGGCGGTCTGCACCAACATCGCCTGCTTGTTGAACGGGGCGGCCGAACTGCTCGAGCACGCCGAGGACTCTCTCGGGATCGCCAGCGGCGGCACCACCCTCGACGGGACCGTCACCCTCGAAGAAGCGGAGTGCTTGGCCGACTGCGACCGGGCCCCGTGCGTCCAGGTCAACTATCGCTATGTCGGTGCCCAGACGTCCGAGTCCTTCGACCAGCTGATCGCTGACCTGCGTTCTGGCGCCAGGGACGCGGACATTCCGCCGCACGGCACCTTGATCCGGGTGCGGCGCGCCAACGGGTTGACCGTGACCACCGAGGACGTGGCCGCCGAGCGCAAGGCCGCCGCCGAGGCCAAGTCCGCACGGTCTGCTGCAGCCGCGACCGACGGGGGAGGTGCCTGATGGCCGTCACCGACCCACCGAAGATCATCACGGCCCGCATGGGCCACGACGACTCCCATACCCTCGAGCGGTACCTGGCCACCGGGGGCTACGACGGACTGCGCAAGGCGCTGGCCACGACCCCCGAGGCCGTCACGGCCGAAGTGGACGCAGCCAGCTTGCTGGGCCGAGGCGGCGCCGGGTTCCCGGCAGGACGCAAGTGGTCGATGCTCCGTGCGGCCCCGGTCACCTACCTCGTGGTGAACGGCGACGAGTCGGAGCCGGCCACGTTCAAGGACCACCTCCTGGTCGAGCGGGATCCCCACCAGCTGATCGAAGGCGTCGTCATCGCCGCCTACGCGCTCCAGGTGTCCCAGGTCTTCATCTTCCTGCGGGGCGAGTTCGCCCTCGGCCTCGAGCGGGTCCAGGCGGCGCTCAACGACGCCTATGCCCATGGCGCGGTGGGACGCGACATCTTCGGTTCGGGTTTTTCGGTCGACATCGTGGTCCACCCTGGTGCCGGTGCCTATATCTGCGGCGAAGAGACCGCCCTATTGGAGTCGCTCGAGGGCAAGCGGGGCTTCCCCCGCATCAAGCCCCCGTTCTTTCCGGCGGCCATCGGGCTCTACGGCGACCCGACGGTCGTCAACAACGTTGAGACGATGTCGAACCTGCCGTGGATCATGCTGAACGGCGGGGCGGCGTTCGCCGCCCTCGGCGGCGGACGGTCGACCGGCACCCGGTTGTTCGCGTTGGCCGGCCACGTCAACAACCCGGGCGTCTTCGAGCTCCAGATGGTCACGACGACGTTCAACGACCTGATCAACGCCCCGGTGCTCGGCGGCGGAATCCCCCACGGGCGCCAGCTCAAGGCGTTCATCCCCGGGGGTGTGTCGGCGCCATGGTTCGGCCCCGATCAGATCGACCTGCCGCTGGGCCAGGACGAGGTGGCTGAAGCCGGGTCCATGCTCGGGTCCGGTTCGGTCGTCGTCATGGATGACCACACCTGCGCCGTGCGCGCCGCGTGGCGGATCACCAAGTTCTTCTCCCGGGAGTCCTGCGGCCAGTGCACCCCGTGCCGCGAAGGATCGGGCTGGCTCGAGCGGATCATGGAGCGCATCGAGCGCGGCCAGGGACGCGAGGAGGACCTCGACCTCCTGCTCGACGCCTGCGACAACATCTCCCCCGGCCTGACCTGGCCGCCGCAGCAGACGACGATCTGCGTGCTCGGCCCCTCCATCCCATCCTCGATCAGCTCGGCCATCACGATGTTCCGCGACGAGTTCCTGGTCCACATCAAGGAGGGGGGCTGCCCCTATGAGTGACCAGACCGTGAGTGACCAGACAGCGTCACCGGATAGCGCTGACGACGGCACCTCCGTCGAAGAGCACGAGTTCACCCTTGATGGCCGAACGGTCCGCGCCCGTAAGGGCGAGCTGCTGATCGCCGCAGCCGAACGCGCCGGGACCTTCATCCCGCGGTTCTGCTACCACCCCCGCATGCAGCCGGTCGGGGTGTGCCGGATGTGCCTCGTCGAAGTGAACGGTCCCCGCGGCGCCACCCTGATGCCCAGCTGCTTCATCGAGGCGGCCCCTGGCATGGAGGTCATCACCGACTCCGACAAGGTGAAGAAGGCCCAGGACGGCGTCCTCGAGTTCCTGCTCATCAACCACCCGCTCGACTGCCCGGTGTGCGACAAGGGCGGCGAGTGCCC
>CAININ010000030.1 GCA_903849265.1 uncultured Acidimicrobiaceae bacterium | reverse complement strand
CTCTTGTCGGCATGGCCTCTGGCCGAACCGAACATCTGCAAATGTGCTGCGTCCCCAACGGGCCGATACCTGATGTGGATCGGTCGACTAATGGTGGCGATTGCAGGAATTCGGTGCCGCTCCCTTTGTTGTCACACCCGAGTCTTACGGTGCCAGCATGTTCACAATTTTGAAGCTGCTGTTCATCTTGTTGAAGCACGCCAAGGAGATCCCGACCGACGACGAGCTGCGAAGGGCCGGGTTCGAGCCGATGCGAATGGAATCACGGTTCCCCTACCCGTCGCCGTATGTCCTGAAGATGGGCAGTCACCGGCATCATCGCCACCACTGAGTCTGAAGGGGCCGTGTAATCACGGCGCTGGTGAGTGATCCCGAGGACTTGGTCGGCTACAGGTACTCAGGCCTCGGCGCGTAGGCCGTCAGAGGTGAGGCCGCCTTCAGGTACAGCGGATGTCCCGGGGACCCGCTGGCGTTGACCTTGAAGCACTGGGGGCGACTGAACCGGACAAGTGGCCAGACCTCGGTGGCCCGCCTTCTGACCCCCGCCTTCCTGGCCCTAGCACTCGCTCCAGCGCCGTTACCGTCCCCCCAGCCGAGCACCACGGCATCGGAACGCTCGACGGCTTGGGTGATGCGCTCGTCGTTCTCACCAGCGGTGTGGCGGATGGCTGCCGGGTAGGCGAGGTCCTGTTGATGGGTGTCGACCATTGCAAACAGATTCACGAGCTCGTAGCCGCCTCCACCGTTGGCGGCGGTAAGGGCGTGGAGGCGCTGGCTGGTCCGATCGTCTCGGTCTGCCCCGGCTTCTGACGGGTTGAGCAGGACGAAGACGAACTGGGGCTTGGCCGAGTCCCATCTGCGCTCGAGCGAGTACCGGAACCGGTTGTCCGGACTGAACGTGGCAGTGCCGTGGACGTCCGGTGGAAGGGCGAAGAGCGTAGTCATCTGTTACCTCGTGATCGTGAGCGGAGGTTGGGTCGAGCGGTCGTCAGGCCTGGCACCGGTTCATCGGACACCGGAAGTGACCTCCACCGTACGTACGGTTCCGCACATGCGGCGTTCCAAGGAATCGTGCGTCGACGGACAGGCAGTATCGCGAATGGTTGTAACACCCACCCGGTAGAAATGACGTATGGCTTCGGTGGCGAAAACCTGTGAGATCTCACCTCACGGTTCGGTCAATGTTGATGCCGATCAATTCACTACCCATGCCGCAGGACGCATGCAGAAAGAGAGACCCATGGACCAACCAGAAATCCTGGACTGCCCGACGTGCGGAGCGAAGTTGGTCCCGATCATCTACGGATTGCCGGGTTCTCCCGAATTGTGGGATGCGAAGGAGCGGGGAGACATCGAGTTCGGAGGCTGTTGCATCGACTTCAATGCACCGAATCGTGTCTGCCGCGGTAAGGATCAGCACGGCTGGTGGGAAGACGAAGATGGAGTCCTGACCGCCATCGCCTGAGGACTGGATCGACAGCAGTTCAGAAAAGAAAAAGTGCCACCTCACAAATAAAGTGGCACTTGTTGATAGAGTGACACTTATGAGTTCCTACCGTATCCTGGTCAAGGAGAAAGGGCGTGCCGTGCTTCCTGCGGCCCTCCGCCAGGTCTGCGCATTCGACGTCGGCGATGAGCTCATCGCTGTTCCCGTCGGACCGGGGCGGTTCATGGTCGAGACCAGGCAGGCGGTCCTGGACCGCATCTGGCAGGGGCTTCCCGACGGCGAAGGAACTGAAGGCACTGAAGACCTCGAGGCGTGGCGTCAGCATTCGGAGGAGGGGCGTCGGGGTCGCCTGGATAGCGCAGTGGTCAGTGATCCGGCAGCGTCCGATGCCCGAACGGCAGCGATGCTGGCCGAGCTCGGAATCGACTGATGCCTGTCGTTGCGGTTCTCGATGCATCAGCTGTCACCGCGTTCCTCTTGCGGGAGAAGGGATCAGACGCGGTCCGCAGGATCATCGATGCCGGAGCGGTTGTGACGGCCACCGGCTTGGGGGAGACCCTGGCTACCTGTCGCAGGCGTGGGCATCCCCGGACCCGTGACCAGTTGGTGCAGGACCTCGATGCTTACGGTCTCGGGGTCGAGCCGGTAACTGCCGAGGACGGCGTGGAGATCGCGTTCTTGTTGGACCAATCGGATCGGATGCGTGAGACGGTCGAAGCAGGGCAGAACTCGGGGAGAGGAAGCCTCAGTCTGGGTGATGCAGCCTGCTTGGCCGTGGCCAAACGCCTGGAGCTGCCGGCGGTGATGTCTGACGGCACCTGGGAAGTCATTGACCTCGGGGGCATCAAGGTCTTGCCGTTCCGGTAGGTCAGCCCGCCCGCCCGGTCAACCAGGCGATGCGCTGATAGGAGACGCCCATGATCACTCCGGCGTCGCGCACGGTCAGGCCGTGTGGTCCGACAAGGAGCGCCGCGGCTGCTCGCTGGGCATCAGCCACACCAGCCTTTGCGCGTTCGTAGCGTTCCCGTGCCTCTGCCAGACGATCGAGCGCGTCCTGCTCCGCACCTGACAGTTCGACGGAGATGGTGGCGTCGAACGACTCCGGTTCCTGGGCGATGAGCAGCGCCAGCATGTCAGTAAAAGCGGCCTCGACCTTGTCGAGTCGCCGAGCCTGAGTATGGGCGCCAGGGAGGTCGTCGATGCCGACAGCCCACCAGTCGTCGACCCGGGTCGCCCTGCAGATAACGAGGTTCCGTTCCTTCGTCATCGCCACCAGCCTTCTCCCGGCTGTGGTTCAAGGCCCTTCAGGATCCTCGATGCGGTCAGCTCGCCTCGCCCCACGGCGAGGGGAACGGAACTACTTCGACGTCGCGACGGTCGACCACATCGATCACCCAGCCGGAAGTGGTGGCTCTGGCGACCTCGTCGAGGGTGATGCAGGTGCCAGGCAGAAGGAGGAGCGTGGTGGGCCGGCCCGCGAAGAGCTCGTAGAGCCGGACCTCCTGGGTATCGGTCAGTTCGAGCATCTCCCGCCCGTCGACGGGAGCAGTGATCCCGGTGAGTTCGGTCAGCTGTCCGCTGTTGGCCAGATGGGCCGCCACCGCGGCAGCCAGGCTCTGGCCGGGGAAGAACGATACGGGGGGAGCGGCTGGCGCGCCGGGGCCGGCATAGATCCAGGTCGGTCGGAAGTTCTCCTGCAGCACGAAGTGGCGGGTGCCACTGCCGAGGTCGGCAGAGGGGAAGAGCGTGATGGTTGCGGTCAGTTCATAGGTCATGGATGAAACCTCCTGTTGGCTTCGATGATGCCAGGAGGGTGTGACTCCCCTGTCAGGGCGGCCCAAGGGACCAGGGCGCGCCACTCCTCACAGGTACCCGCCCACGGTCGACTCGCGTTCGCTCGTGATCTGGCCCAGGTCCCCTCGCACCGCCAGCAGTTCGGCCAGTGAGATCCCGCCCACCGGGATGGCGGCTCGCTGTCCGAGCCAGCGCCGGGCCTCCGTCTGGCCGAAGCGCTCGAAGCCAATCGACGCGAACATGCGCCCCGGTCGAAGGATGGCCGGGTTCAGTCGGTGGGCCGGCGTGTTCATGGTGAGCAGCACCAGAAGGCGGTCGTTGCCGACCAGCCCGTCGGCCGTGTTGAGCAGACGGCTAATGGCGGCCTCCCGGCAACCGGCCTCGGCGTGCAGGTAGTTGTCGGCGTCCTCGAGCACCAGGCATCGGAACCGCCGGTCACCCTCGTCGTCTGATCCGACGTCCGGCTTCTTGCCGTCGACCACCGCCACCAGGTATGTCGGGTCGACGAAGAGCTTCTCGGGGTCGGTGATCGTCTCGAAGTCACACCAGGCGGCCACTCCCGGGCCAGGGTGCGCACCGCGCTGGCCTTGCCGACTCCGGGGGACCGTGGAAGTGAACGAGGGACCCACCGAGCCGCCCGGCTCCGTCGGGCCGGGCAGCCACCAGCGATCCGAGCGAACTGGCGGTCGCCGTCGGGTAGTTCGACTCGCCCTCCTCCCACGACGGAGCGGTCGCCATCGCCCACGTGCTTCGGGCACCCGATCCGCTGTTACACCACACCCGGAGCCGCAACTCGGAAGGATCACGTCCCGCTGAGTGGTGTCACTTGGTGACTGAGCAACCGCAACGCTGCGGTCATCCAGCCGCCCGTAGCTCTCCGTAGCATGATGTGCTACGGTCTGTTCATGGCCAAGACCATCGCCCAGCGCGAGCTCCGGAACGACAACGCCAAGGTGATCGAAGCCGTCGTCGGCGGCGAGAGTTTCGTCGTCACGCGCAATGGCGTACCCGTAGCCGAACTGCGGCCGATTCAGCAGACGCGTCGGACGTTTGTGCCTACGGCTGAACTTCTGGTGCTGGCCGCCACCGGGCCACGGATCGACCGAGAACGATTCAGGGCGGACCTCGACCACGTCGTGGACCAAGGCCTGTAGATGCCAGCGGGCCTGCTCGACACTTCGGTTGTCATCGACTGGGACGACCCGGCTGTTGCCGCTGCCCTTCCAGAAGAGGTCGCCGTGTGTGCGATCACCCTTGCTGAGCTGGCCGCAGGGCCACACCTTGCAACGTCGAGTTCCGAGGGCGCACGCCGTCAGGCTCGTCTCCAGCAGGTAGAGGCGACCTTCGAGCCACTACCCTTCGACGCCGCCGCTGCTCGAAGCTACGGACAGATCGTGGCCGCCGTTGCCGAGACGGGGCGGTCACCTCGACGGCGCATCGCTGACCTGCTCATTGCCGCCACTGCCCACGCCAACGGCCTTGCGCTCTACACCCGAAATCCCGATGACTTCGCTGGGAT
>CAININ010000029.1 GCA_903849265.1 uncultured Acidimicrobiaceae bacterium | reverse complement strand
TGCACTTCGGCCACATCACCACATCCGACCTGATCCTGGTCAACCACAAGGGTGATGTGGTGGAGGGTGATCGTCCGGTCAACGTGGCGGCGTTCGCCATCCACTCCCAGGTGCATGCCGCCCGCCCCGACGTGGTGGCCGCAGCCCATGCCCATTCGATCTATGGCAAAGCCTGGTCGTCGCTCGGGCGCACCCTCGACCCGATCACCCAGGATGTCTGTGCGTTCTACGAGGATCACGCCGTCTTCGACGACTACACCGGCGTGGTGATCGACATCGAAGAGGGGAAGCGCATCGCCCATGCCCTCGGCGACAACAAGGCCGCAATCCTTCGCAACCACGGTCTGATGACCGTTGGCCACTCGGTGGACGAAGCCGTCTGGTGGTTCATCACCATGGAGCGGTCGTGCCAGGCGCAGCTGCTGGCCTCGGCTGCCGGCACCCCTGTGCTCATCGATCCCGAGATGGCCCGACTCACTAGCGGTCAGGTGGGAAGCCACATGGCCGGATGGTTCAGCTTCCAACCGCTCTTCGATCGGATCGTGCGGGAGCAGCCCGACCTCCTCGACTGATCGGTTCCCCGGCTGACCCGGGTCCGAGGTCCGGTCTGAACGGAACAGGACAGGTAACCCCATGACTCGCCGTGGATGGATCCTCTTTCTTGTCATGTCGGTGATCTGGGGCTGCCCGTACCTGTTGATCCGGATCGCTGTCCGTGAGGTGTCTCCGGCCACCCTGATCTTCCTCCGCACTGCTCCGGCCGCACTGATCCTCCTCCCTCTGGCCCTGCACCGCGGGGCACTTCACGGCCTACTGGCCCGATGGCGGTGGCTCCTGGCCTTCACGGTGGCCGAACTGGCTATCCCCTGGCTCTTCGTCAGCCGAGCCGAAGTCCACCTGACCAGTTCGGTCACCGGGCTGCTGGTCGCCTCTGTGCCCCTCACCGGTGCAGTGCTCTACCGGCTACTCGGGTACGACCACTTCGACCGTCGCCGAATCATGGGCCTGCTGGTGGGTTTCGCCGGGGTCGCCCTGCTGGTCGGGGTGGATGTGCATGGAACTGAGATCGGGCCGGTGATCGAGGTGCTGATCCCTGTCGTCGGCTATGCCATCGGGCCGCTGATCATCTCCCGGAAACTCGACGACCTGCCGGCCATCGGAGTCATCACCGTGTCGCTGGCCATCGCGTCGGTTGCCTACGGGCCTTACGCCCTGACCCATCTGCCGACGTCGATGTCCGTGGAAGTGATCGCGTCGGTGGCCGCACTCGCATTGGTGTGCACAGCGCTCGCCTTCGTCCTCTTCTTCGATCTCATCGTCGAGGTCGGACCGGCCCGCAGCACGGTGATCACCTACGTCAACCCTGCCGTGGCGATCGTGTTGGGGGTCGTCATCCTCGGCGAGCCGCTGACCAAGGGAATCCTGTTCGGTTTCCCATGGCGGCTTCAAGGGGTGGTCGCAACGCTTCGGCGAGTAGACAGCATCTGCTGTCACTGACCGAAGGAGATCGACATGGCCCCACGGATGACCCAGCAGGACAAGGGCAGGGCTCGCAAGCTGCGGGCTGAAGGCAAGAGACTCGGTGAGATCGCCAAGATCATGACTCGCTCTGTTGCGAGCATCAGGCTTCACGTTGTCGACGTGAAGAAGGGCTCTGCGATCTCGGATCCGTGGTCACCACGACCCGATCGACTCCAGAGCCATGAGCGTGAGCAGATAGCCATCGGGCTCGGCCGAAGGGTGTCTCTGACGGCGATTGCAATGGGGCTGGGGCGGTCTCCGTCCACGGTGACCCGAGAGGTCAACGCCAACGGCGGACGTGACCACTACCAGGCGTTCGATGCCCACGATCGGGCCAGACGGTCTGCCCGCCGTCCAAAGGCTGCCAAGCTCGATCACGCACCCCTCGTCGAACAGGTCACGACGTGGCTCGAGGAGCTCTGGTCACCGCAGGAGATCGCCGGACGTTTACGTTTGGAGCATCCAGACGACCCCGACATGCACGTGAGCCACGAGACCATCTACCAGTCCCTCTACGTCCAGGGGCGAGGTGAGCTCCGTCGAGAGCTGGCCCGGTGCCTGCGCCACGGCCACACCCAGCGGAAAAGCCAGGGCCACGTCGAGACGAGGGGCCGCATCAAGGACATGGTGATGATCTCGGAACGCCCACCCGAAGTGGAAGACCGAGCGGTCCCAGGCCACTGGGAAGGAGACCTTGTCATGGGTGCTGGCGGCCGCAGTGCCGTCGGCACGCTCGTGGAGCGAACCACCCGCTTCCTGCTCCTGCTCCATCTGCCCGACGGCAAGGGTGCGGTCGAAGTCGAAGCAGCCATGCGGCGGGCGATCGCCACTCTGCCCGATGAACTGACCAAGTCGATCACCTGGGACCAGGGCAAGGAGATGGCCCGCCACGCCGAGTTCAGCATCGCCACCAAGATCCCCGTCTACTTCTGTGATCCCCACTCACCCTGGCAGCGCGGATCGAACGAGAACACCAACGGCCTACTGCGCCAATATCTGCCCAAGGGGACAGACCTGTCCAAGCAGTCAGCCGCAGACTTGGAGCGCATTCAACGGAGCCTCAACGGACGCCCACGCGAGACCCTCGGATTCATGACACCATCGGAGCGACTCGCCGAGCTCATTGCGCTGACCGGTTGAACCCGCCGTGCGATTTAATCCGTTTCTGGAGAATCCTGGAAGTGACGTTTAGACCACTGAACAGGACTTTTGCATTAGGCCAGATGACGTGACCCTGCTCGACGTGTGCAGGATTATGGGATTCATTATGGACCCTTCGGCTTCTTGTGTGCTTTTGGTGCGTGGGTTGGTGGGCGAATCTTCCCGGGCAGCGGTCAGATCCTGCCCGAGCGGACGTACCTAACTTGTGCACAGAGGAACACAAGAAGCCGAACCCTCGCCATCCATTGGAATCACGACTGCGCCGAGCAGTGACGCCATCTCATCAACGAGGATTCGTCCCGGCCCTTCGACCAGTGCGATGCTGCCAAACCCGACTCTCTGCCACCCGCCACGCCCGCTTGGGTAGCGGTCGCCAAAGAGGATCACCACTTCGACGGGCATGGCTTGGATCAGTTCCGCCTGCCGTGAGTGCCAGATCAACCCGTGCGCATTCGGGTAGCGCAGGTAGAGCGCTCTCGCGACGCGCCTCGTGCACGGGTAGTGCTCGGTGGGAGTCGATACGAGTGCGCTGCGATCTACGCCTACCGCTCGGAGCGAGTCGTCGCGAAGATCCACCAGCACCGCCGACGTCGGAGCAAGGGAAGCACACAAGTTCATCCGGCGCAGATCCGCCTCAAAGATGATGCGATCGGCCGATTGGTGGATGTCGTGAAATACGGTTTCGAGGAGTGCCGCAGGACGCTCAGTGGCCAGATACGAGGTAGGAACAGGAGTGCCAGAGTCGTCGACGAAGGGGGCAAACCTGGTGTCCCCGTTGCCCGGATTGAACTCGTCGTAGCCCCACGTACTGTCGTAGCAGCGCCACCAGGGGGCATTCGTCTGCAGCGACGTCGTAGCGAACGCGACGTCGTCGCCAAGGTCGCCGACCGGGCAGTGCTTGGGATCGGGGCAGTCGAGCACTGCGCCGCAATCCGTCATCGGCGCGCCGCGAACCTCTTCGAAGCACCTAGCGCCCGTGTGGGCTCAGCGGTCGCCACGTCGCTCGGTGTTGATCCCGATAGCAGAGGCGTACCTGAGGTCAGCCAAATCCACATCTCCCACTCGCTGACGTTGGCGTTCCCCAACACCTCAAGGAGCGGCGCAAGTTCCGCACGTAGCGATCCCGAGTCTCTGAACTGGAAACCAGGAACGATAGTGCGACCCCGCTCGCGTACGGTGAAGAGCTTTCGCGACGTGCGCTGGCGAGAGAGCCACGTTCTCGTCGCACTCACGCTCTTGTCACCACGAAGCTCCGAGAGGGTCTCATTAGTAAAGTGTGGTGTTGCCAACAGCGACGCACGTAACTGCACCAGGTGCCGTGCCTGATCAAGCGACGCCGCGGGCACCTGGTCCACCCGCGCCTCACTCATCACCGCAACCAACGAGTGCCGGTAGTCAGCAGAGGTCCTGGATTGAAACGAGCGGGCGGCATCAAACAGCTGAAGCGCTTCGATCATCTCGGCTCGGGTGACACCTTCGATCTCCACGTGCCCGTCGTGCTCGACAACCGAGTACGTCATGTCGACCTCCTATTGCTCGCTCGGTAGCAAGTGTAGCAC
>CAININ010000028.1 GCA_903849265.1 uncultured Acidimicrobiaceae bacterium | reverse complement strand
GGATGTTCGCTCACCGGCATCATCGGCCTCTACACGCTGACCGCCACCAGCGGCAGTCTGACCAGCACCACCACCAACTCGATCACCCTCACCTATGGGGCCGCTGCCAAACTGACGGTCACCGTTCAGCCTTCTGGTGCGGTCAACGGTGAAGCCTTCACCACCCAGCCCGTCGTCACCGTCCTCGACTCGGCCAACAACATCGTCACCGACTCAAATGCCCAGGTCACCCTGGCCGTGGCCTCGGGCACCGGCAGCATGGGCTGCACGAACGCAGGTGGCCTGACCGCTACAGCTTCCAACGGCATCGCCACCTTCACCGGCTGCTCGCTGAGCGGCACGGTCGGCAACTTCACCCTGGTCGCATCGAGCGGCACTATGACCAGCGCCACGACTTCGAGTTTCTCGCTCACAGCCGCCGCACCAGGAACACCTGGGATTTCTGCCGCTGTGTCCTCAGGTTCTTCCCCTGTTTGGGTCGATAGAGAGACAGTGACCCTCACTGACTCGCTCGACAACGCCGGGGTGGCATCTGTGGCCTACTACTCGTGCCCGGCTTCGGCTGGCTCGTGCACGTCGAATACGCCGTGGAGCCTGATCGGTTCGTCCTCGACCGGACCTGACTGGTCGGTCTCCTGGACGACCCTGCCAGCCGACGGGACCTATCGAGTGGTAGCCGTGATCACCGGAGCCAATGGAACCGTGAGTGCCCCATCGTCCGCCGTCCAGATTGGGATCGATTCGAACGGGCCGACCGTGGCGGCTCCCTCGGTTGCCGCCGCCCGGACCTCGGGCAGCAGCCCGCTCACCGTCAGCAACGAGAACCTCACGTTGACTGATACATCAGTTAGCGACACGAGGTCTGGCGTCAAGTCCGTGTCCTACTACTACTGCGCCGGCGCATCGGGTGCCTGCTCGACCACATTGATCGGCACCTCGACCACGGCCAGCGGTAACTACTCGGTCACCTGGTCCGCGCCGCTTCCGGTTGACGGCGCTTATCGGATCCAGGTCATCGCCTCTGACAACGTGACCAACACCACCACGTCCTCATCGACGCAGATCAACGTGGACAGTGGCGCTCCGACCGTCTCCAAGCCGACCGTGAACGGATTCCAGTGATGCACATCTCCCGAATCCTGCACCGTAAGGCTTCCGCCCAGCACGCTCGTCCTTCGCGGACTCGTCGGGTTGTTGTTCTCTCGACGGCCGGCGCTGTCGTCCTCGCTCTCGTGGGCATCGTGCTCCCGACGGTCCTATCGACGTCTGCATCGGCAACGGTTGCTCCCACATGGACCGGCTCGCTGGCCTGTGGAGTCTGGAACAGCACGGCCGTCCCGGTCGGCACGTCGTCGTTGACGAGCACGCTGTACGGCGGCGGCGGCGGCGGTGGCGGTGCCTTTTCGACCTACGCCGGAGGGGCTGGCGGAGTCGGTGCACAGACTGCAGGAACATTTACCCAGACGAACGGCACCATCTGGGCGTTCGTCGGCTGTGGCGGTGCCGGCGGCGGATCGGGCACATCGGGGAGCGCAGCCGGTGGAGCCGGGGCGACCGGATCCGGCATGACCGAGGGCGGAGCAGGCGGCGGCACCGGCGGTACGGAGTATGGCAGCTCCGGGGCCGGCGGCGGCGGGGGAGCCGCCACCGTCGAGTGCTGGCAGCCCGCGAGTGGTGGAAGTGCCAACTGCGGCACCGGTGACACTCTTCTGGCAGTGGCCGGTGGCGGTGGAGCCGGTGGTGGAGCAGGCGCAGGACTTGCTGGATATGCCGGCGGGAGCGCCAATCCAGGAACCACGGGCACCACCGGTGGCGGCGGCTCCTACGATCCTGGGTTCTACGGTGCCGGTGGTTCGACCAGTTGCTCCGGTTCGACGACCGGCAACTCGGTGGGCGGCGG
>CAININ010000027.1 GCA_903849265.1 uncultured Acidimicrobiaceae bacterium | reverse complement strand
ATACGTGAGATCAGGCGTCGCCCCATGAGCTGCGTCGCTTGAAGAACGAGGTTCCCCCCGCCAACCGGACACTTGATTATGCGATTTGCTGCGGCGGGTTCAACCGGTCAGCGCAATGAGCTCGAGTTGAGTCCAGCAGAGTGGTGTATGAGGGATAGCCCGATCTGAGGATCCCCCTGACGCGACGACCACCGCATCAATCTTCAAGTTCGACCAAGAACACGAAGGAGAAGATGCGGTGGAAGTCACCAACACGATGGGCGCGGAAGCGCTCGTACGCAAGTACCTGGAGTCCGATGCTGGAAGCGACCTGCTGGCCGAGATGGTCAAGATGACGGCTGAACTGCTCATGGACGCCGAAGTCGACGTGATGTGCAACGCCGGATACGGCGAACGCACCGAGGACCGGGTCAACAGTCGTAACGGCCACCGGGATCGGCGCTGGGACACCCGGGCCGGCACGATCAACCTGGAGATCCCGAAACTCCGCAAGGGCAGCTACATGCCGAGCCTCCTCGAACCCAGGCGCCGAGCCGAGCAGGCCTTGGTCTCCGTGGTCTGCCAGGCCTACATCGAGGGCGTGTCGACCCGACGGGTCGATGACCTGGTCAAGTCGATGGGCATCGACGGCATGTCCAAGTCCCAGGTCTCCGAGTTGGCCAAACAGCTCGACTCCCGGGTGTCCGAGTTCCGCAATCGTCCGCTCGACGCTGGGCCCTACACCTATGTCTGGCTGGACGCCTTGTTCCACAAGGTGCGAGAGGGTGGCCGGGTGGTGTCAGTGGCCACAGTGATCGCCACCGGGGTCAACGCCGAGGGCCACCGAGAGATCCTGGGTATGGATGTGTTCACGACCGAAGACGGAGCCGGTTGGGTGGCCTTCCTGCGGGGCCTCGTGGCCCGAGGGCTGTCCGGTGTCGCTCTGGTCATCTCGGATGCCCACCAGGGACTGGTCAACGCCATCGCCGCCGTGCTGGATGGGGCCTGCTGGCAGCGCTGTCGGACCCACTTCATGCGCAACCTGCTCACTCGGGTGCCTAAGGCCGCTCAGGCAATGGTGGCCACTGTGGTGCGGACGATCTTCGCCCAGTCCGATGCCGTCCAGGTGAAGGCCCAGTTCGCCCGGGTGGTCGACCAACTCGAGGGGCAGTTCGCGAACGCAGCCGAACTGCTCAACGAGGTCGAGGCGGATCTGTTGGCCTTCGCCACCTTCCCCGTCGAGCACTGGAAGCAGATCTGGTCCAACAACACTCAGGAGCGCCTCAACAAGGAGGTTCGTCGACGCACCGATGTCGTTGGAATCTTCCCCAACCGGGCCTCCCTCATCCGTCTCGTCGGGGCCGTCCTTGCCGAGCAGCACGACGAATGGGCCGTCGGGAGGCGCTACATGAGCACTGAGTCGCTCATCAAGGCCCGCACGCAGTTGATCACCGAGGAAGTGGCCGAAGCCGAGGAGGTGACAGCAGTCCAACTCGAAGTAGCCAGCTAGCCAATCAACATGATTGGTGCGGTGGTCGTGTTACACCACTTGCCTGGACTTGACCGAAGCGAGCGGTGACCCCTCGAAGCGTCAAAAAGCTGCGCCACGCGATGAACCCAGTGAGCAATGCTAAGTACTCGGTTGAGAGGTCGCTGAACACGAAGCGACGGACCACCTCGAGGGCAACCGGCTATCACCATGGCACCTGCCCGGTGAACCATCGGACCCCTGAAGCTGCAGCGAAGTGCCGGCGGACTCATTGAGGGTGGCGGCGGTCAGTCAGGT
>CAININ010000026.1 GCA_903849265.1 uncultured Acidimicrobiaceae bacterium | reverse complement strand
GCTCCGGGGGAGAGACTCGAACTCCCAACCCTCTGATTAACAGTCAGATGCTCTGCCGATTGAGCTACCCCGGAAACTTCCCACCACGCCCGGATCACCCTTGAGGGCAGTCCTTGCGTGCCTGAGGAGATTAGCCGTTCATCGCGGCCCCGGAATTCGCAGGTGCACAAAGTCGCGAACCGCGCCACAATGGCCAGCGTGAAGCTCCGCATCGCCACCGCAGCCGCCTGCTCCGCCGGATTGGCCCTTTGGGCCGCCCGGTCTCGCGGCACCCGCCTGCGGGTGGTGACCGAAGACGGCTCCACCGTCCGCCCTCGATCCAGCGGACTCACCCACCGGACGCCGGCGAAAGTCCGTGCCGTCGCCGTGCTCAGCGCCGTCCGGGCCCGGGATGCCGTCGGAGTCCGTCTGGGCTGGCGGGACGGCGAAGAGGCCACCGACGCCCTGGTGATCGAGATGACCGGCGACCTCGCCACGGCCATCAATGGCCGCAGCGCACGCGCCGTCTGACCATCGACGAACCTCTCGACAGGCCCGCACCCCTGAAGATCGCCGCACCCCTGAAGATCGCCACACCCCTGAACAGCAGCCCAGCCGCCGTGGCCAGCACCCTCGCCTTGGCGGGTTGCGTGGCCGCCGACGAGGAGGCCGATGAGCTGATCGCCGCCGCAACCGATGCCACCTCGCTCGACGCGATGCTGAAACGCCGCATTTCAGGCGAGCCGCTGGCCTGGATCACCGGAACGACGCGGTTCTGTGGGCTCATCCTCCAGGTCCGATCTGGCGTCTACGTGCCCCGCTGGCAGTCCGAGACCTTGGCCCGCACCGCCGCCGGACTCCTGCCCGCACGCGGGACAGCGGTGGACCTCTGCACCGGCTCTGGGGCCATTGCTGCCGTCATGCAGGCAGCCCGGCCCGAGGCCCGAGTGGTGGCCACGGAGATCGACCCCTTGGCCGCCGGGTGCGCCCGTGCCAACGGCATCGAGGTGCTGATCGGCGACCTCGACGATGTCCTGCCGACCGAGCTGGTCGGAACGGTCGACGTGATGACCGGAGTGGTCCCCTATGTGCCCGCAGACGCCATGCACCTGCTCCCCCGTGATGTCCTGGCTTACGAGCCAAGGACGGCCCTCGACGGAGGCCCGACCGGCCTCGAGGTGGTCACCCGGACGGTGGATCACAGCACCAAGTGGATGGCACCCGGAGGGTGGCTCCTGCTCGAGGTTGGCGGCGGTCAGTACACCGAGGTGGAGCAGTTGTTCCGCCGTGCCGGCTATGGGCAGATCCAGATCCTCGAAGACGGTGATGGCGACCCGAGGGCCGTCTGCGGTCGCCACGAGTTCGCCGAGTAGGTGGCGAGGGCCGGACGTAGCTGAGGCGGCTAGGCCTCTTCGAGGTAGTCGCGGAGTAACTGAGCCGACTCTGGTCGCCGCAGCTTGGCCAGGGTCTTGGCCTCGATTTGGCGGATCCGTTCCCGAGTGACGCCGAATGCCTTTCCGACTTCTTCCAAGGTCCGGATCTTGCCGTCCTCGAGCCCGAACCGGAGCCGGACCACGTCTTGTTCGCGGGGGGTCAGATGACCCAAGGCATCACGGAGTGCGCCGTCGAGCATGTGGCGGGTGGCTGCGTCACCGGGCACCACTGCCTCACGGTCCTCGATGATGTCGCTCAGACTGAAGTCCTCTTCGTCGCCGATCGGCTGCTCCAGCGAGATCGTGTCCTGATTGATGCGGAGGATGTCCCGCACCCGCTCGACCGACATGTCGACCTGGGAGGCCAGCTCCTCGATCGTCGCCTCCCGGCCCACTTCCTGGTGGAACTGGCGCTGGGCCCAGACCACCTTGTGGATGGTCTCCACCATGTGCACCGGAATTCGGATCGTGCGGGCCTGGTCGGCGATGGCCCGGGTGATGGCTTGGCGGATCCACCAGGTCGCATACGTGGAGAACTTGAACCCCTTGGTGTGGTCGAACTTCTCGACCGCCCGCATCAGTCCGAGGTTCCCCTCCTGGATGAGATCGAGGAAGGCCAGGCCCCGGTTGCGATAGCGCTTGGCGATGGAGACCACCAGGCGGAGGTTGGCCTCGATCAGCTGGTCTTTGGCATCATGGCCGACCCGCACCAGGCGCTGGTCGGCCCGACGTTCGCTGCGGGTGGTAGTCCCGGTGATCTCGTCTTCCTGGAGCCGCATGGCCGCTGCCGTGCCGGCCAGGATCCGCTCGGCCAATTCGACCTCGAGCGCACCATCGAGGAGCTTGACCTTGCCGATCTCCTTCAGGTACATGTGCACGGGGTCGGCGGCCGAGCCCCTGAAGCTGTCCCCCTCGCTGAACCCGGTCGAGGTTGACGCCCGTGACTTCCTTGCCCCCGGCTTCTTCGGCTCGGATTCAACCCCGGCATCGGGCGGCTGCGTCACCAGCCGCACCTTCGGCTGCGGCCGCTGGGCCGGACCCGAGGCAGCTTTATCAGCGGCATCGCCAGGCTCCGCACGAACGACCATCGGCACGATGGTCGATTCCCCGGTGTCGTAGGAGAACTCGATGCCGGCTTCACGGATCCGCTCCACCACGCCGACGATCAGATCGGCACTGAGCTCGACGGACTCGAGCACCGACACCACGTCGTCTTGTGTCAGTCCGCCGTTGGCCCGCCCCAACCGGAGCAGTGCCTCGAACTCGACGGCGGCCAGCGCGTTCTCGGCAGCCAGCACGTCGGGGGCCGTCAATGCACTGTCGATCGGTCGGTCCGAGTCGGCCAGGCTTCCGCTCACCCGTTCAGCCGTCTCGTCGATGCCGGCAACTGTTCCGGAAAAGAGCGGGACGACCTTCTTCGCCGTCATGCGTCCTGCCTTGAACCGTTCCGCCGAGCCCTCACGAGAAGCCACGCTACCAACCTGGCAGAGGCCTGTCTTGCGGACTCCGGGTCGTCCAGCTCCTGCAGCCAAGCGGCCACCGCCGCCGCCTCTTCCATTGCATCGTCCGAGGTTCGGGCTTCGACGGCGATCTGCGGTAGTTCTCTGCGGACCGAGTCGCGAACCAGCTGCATCACCACCTCGTCGGGCTCCGAACGCGGCACTTCGACGGTGAGCCGCACCAGCAGGGCCTGCACCCGTCCGGGGGCGGCGTCGATGGCAACTCCCAGGTCGTCGGCCTCCACCAATGCGATGAATGCCGCCTGCTGCACCGGGTCGCTGAACAGGACCGCATCGAGCCGGTCCCCGACATCCTCCGGCCGGTGGATGGCCAGTCGGAGCGCCTCTAGGCCAGGCCGGAATTCAGGAGTGGTCAACCCCCGTCCGCCTCCTCCTGGACCCGAGTCGTCCTCCCATGCATCCCACTCTGGCTCGGAGTCGTCCAGCGGTCCGTCGTAGCCGCGGGGGTCTCGGTCGTCAGAGGAAGCAAGGGTGCGAGCCGGGGTGCGGTCTGGCTTGGGCGGTGTGCGCGGCCCTTCGCGCCGGATCCGCTCCAGGCGGTCGCGTAGTGCCGGCGGCTCGAGGCGGCATCGTTCGGCCACCTGCATGACGTACTGATCACGAACCAGGTCATCGGGATGTTCGGCGACAGCGGCCAGCGCATGGTCCGCACCGCGGGCCCGTCCCTCGGGCGTCGACAGGTCTGCGGCGTCGAGGATCCGTTCCAGCCGGAACTGCAAGAAGGGCTTGGCGCCCTCCACCGCCGCCCGCAGGGCGGCGGGGTCACTGCGAGCCAGATCAGCAGGGTCCGATCCCGGTGGCAGAGCGGCCACGGCGACGTCGATCTCGAGCTTCTTCTCCCACTCGTAGAACCGGCCGGCGGCTGACTGTCCAGCCCCGTCAGCATCAAAGGCCAGGACCACCCGGGTGGCGAAGTTCTTCAGGAGCCGGACGTGCTCCTCGGCCAGTGCCGTCCCGCAGGTGGCGACGGCACGGGTCACGCCGGCCTCGAAAAATCCGATCACGTCGGTGTAGCCCTCACAGACGACCACCTCGCCGGACTTGATCACATCCTGTTTCGCCCAGTTGAGGGCGTAGAGGGTGCGCCGCTTCGAGTAGATCGGTGTTTCGGTGGAGTTCTTGTACTTGGCTGGATCGCTGCTTCCGGGCAGGACCCGGCCCCCGAGTGCCACCGGATTGCCCGACGGGTCGCAGATCGGGAAGAGGACCCGAGCCCGGAAGGCATCTTGGATCTTGCCCCGGCGGTTGACGAACCCGAGTCCGGCACCGACGGCTACGTCCTCGCTGAGCTTCAACGCCGTGCACAAGGTGTCCCACCCGTCCGGGGCCCACCCGAGGCGGAATCGGCGGACCACTTCGCCGTCGTAGCCCCGGCTGCGCAGGTAGTCACGGGCTGTTCCGGCGTCTGCTCCGGTCAGAAGGCGGTGGTGATACCACTCGGTGGCCTGTTCCATCGCCTCTAGGAAGACCTTGCGCTTCTGGTTGTCCTTGCCGGCGTTCCCGTCTTCACGGATGGTGATCCCCGACTTGTCGGCGAGACGCCGGACAGCATCGACGAAGTCGAGGTGCTCCATCTCGCGGACGAACGTGATGGCGTCGCCTTTCGCCTGGCAACCGAAGCAGTGGTAGAAGCCGGCCTCGGCGTTGACGCTGAACGAGGGGGACTTCTCCGTGTGGAAGGGACACAGCCCCACCCATCGTTGGCCGACCCGCTTGAGGGCGGCGTGTTCGCCGATCAGGGCGACGATATCGGTCGCTGCCCGGACCCGGGCGACGTCCTCGTCAGGAATGCCCATGGACTTGACGGTACCGCGTCCCGAGCAGTCCCCGTCCGCCGAGAGCCGTCCCGGTGATCCGGGACGGCTCGTCGACGGTCAGACTCAGCGCTTGGCCGCGACCTTCTTGGCTGGGGCCTTCTTGCTCACTACCTTTTTGGCCACTGCCTTCGCCGGGGCGGCCGTCTTGGCTGGGGCCTTCTTGGCCACTGCCTTCTTGGCTGCCGACTTCGTGGCCGCAGCCTTCTTGGCTGCCGCCTTGGCGACCACCTTGCCCCGGCCTGCCGTGTGCCCGGCCAGCACGGCCTGAGCCGCAGCCAGACGGGCGATCGGCACCCGGAAGGGCGAGCAGCTCACATAGTCGAGCCCGGCCGCCGCGAACGTGGCGATCGACTCGGGGTCGCCGCCGTGCTCACCGCAGACGCCGACCTTGAGGTCGGGACGAGTCGCACGCCCACGCTCGGTGCCGAGACGCACCAGCTCGCCAACACCGTCCGCATCGACCACGTCGAACGGGTTGCGAGTAAGCAGACCCTGCTCCAAGTAGGCCGACATCATCCTTCCCTCGACGTCGTCGCGGCTGAACCCGAAGGTCATCTGGGTCAGGTCGTTGGTCCCGAAGGAGAAGAAGTCGGCCTCCTCGGCGATCTCACCAGCTAGCAGCGCGGCCCGAGGAGTCTCGATCATCGTCCCGATGAGCACCTCGAGCGATCCCTTGGTGGCCTTCGTGCCCTTCTTGGACTTGGCAGCGGCTGCGCGCACGCCAGCCACGGCCGACTCGACCCACGAACGGGCCAGGGCGAGCTCTTCGCGCGACACCGTCAAGGGGATCATGATCTCCACGATCGGGTGGCCACCGGCGTCCACCCGGTCGACCGCAGCCTCCATGAGCGCACGGACCTGCATGGCGTACAGCCCGGGCTTGATCACCCCGAGGCGCACGCCACGAGTACCCAGCATCGGGTTGAACTCGTGCCACAGCTTGGCTGCCTCGAAGAGGCGGGTCTCCTCGGCGGTCAGGCCGACAGTGGCCTCCTTGATGGCGAGCTCCATGGTGTCCGGGAGGAACTCGTGCAGCGGCGGGTCGAGGAGCCGGATGGTGACCGGCAGTCCGTCCATGGCCTCGAGGATCTCCTCGAAGTCCGCCTTCTGGGCCACACGCAGTGCCTCGAGGGCACGCTCCTCTTCTGCCGGGGTGTCCGCCAGGATCATGCGGCGCACCACGGGCAGGCGGTCCTCGGCCAGGAACATGTGCTCCGTCCGGCACAGTCCGATGCCTTCGGCCCCGTGCTTACGGGCGTTGGCCGCGTCGGGCCCGGTGTCGGCGTTGGCCCGCACGCCCAGGTGTCCGGCCCGCACGTCGTCGGCCCAGCCCAGGATGATCTCGAACTCGGGGGGCGTCTCGCCTTGGATGACCTCGACCTGGCCCAGCACGACGGTGCCGTTGGTGCCGTCGACGGAGATCCAGTCCCCTTCCGACACCACCACGTCACCCACGCTGAACGAAGAGGTGCCGATGCGCAGGGCCTCGGCGCCGACCACAGCCGGCTTGCCCCAGCCACGGGCCACGACGGCGGCGTGGCTGACCAGTCCGCCGCGGGCGGTCAGGATGCCCTCGGCGGCCAGCATGCCGTGGACGTCCTCGGGGGACGTCTCACTGCGGACCAGGACCACAGCTTCGCCGCGCTCGGCGGCGGCCTGGGCATCGTCAGCGGTCAGGTAGACCCGGCCGACCGCCGCACCGGGCGAAGCGCCCAACCCCTTGACCAGGACCTTGTGGCCAGTCGAGGCGAACTGAGGATGGAGGACCTGCTCGAGGTGCTCGCCGGTGATCCGGCCCAGCGCCTCTTCACGGGTGAGCTTGATGGACCGCTCGGACACCATGTCGACGGCCATGCGCAGGGCGGCCTTGCCGGTGCGCTTGCCCACCCGGGTCTGCAGCATCCAGAGCTTGCCCTGGTCGATGGTGAACTCGGTGTCGCACATGTCCCGGTAGTGGTGCTCGAGCCGGGCGAAGATGGCCAGGAGCTCCTTGTGGATCTTCGGGAACGCGTCGGCCAAGGCCGACAGTGGCTCGGTGTTTCGGATGCCGGCGACGACGTCTTCACCCTGGGCGTTGATCAAGAAGTCGCCGTACTCGCCGACCGCACCGGTCGACGGGTCGCGGGTGAAGCCCACGCCGGTGCCCGAGTTGTCGTCGCGGTTACCGAACACCATGGCCTGGACGTTGACTGCGGTGCCCAGGTCGTGGGCGATGCGCTCACGCACCCGGTACGCGATGGCGCGGGGGCCCTCCCATGATGCGAAGACGGCTTCGATGGCCCCGCGCAGCTGGTCGTCGGGGTCCTGGGGGAACGGCTTGCCGGTGTGGCGCTCCACGATCTGCTGGTAGGCGTCGACCAGGTAGCGGAGCAGCTCGATCGGGACGCCCGCATCAGAGGTGGTTCCGGCCAGTTCCTTGGCTGCGTCGAGCAGCGAGTCGAACTCCTCGCCGGGCACGCCCAGCACGATCCGGCCGTACATGGCGATGAACCGTCGATACGAGTCGAAGGCGAAGCGCTCGTCGTTGGTCTGGCGGGCCAGGCCCTCGACCGACTTGTCGTTGAGTCCCAGGTTGAGGACGGTGTCCATCATCCCCGGCATCGAGAACTTGGCACCGGAACGGACCGACACCAGCAGCGGGTCATCGGCGTCGCCGACCCGCTTGCCCATCGTCTTCTCCAGGCGGGTGCGGGCCTTGGCGATCTCCGCCGTAAGTCCTTCGGGCCAGCCGCCCTCCATGTAGTCCCGGCACGCCGTGGTGGCGATGGTGAACCCCGGAGGGACGGGGAGCTTCAGCACCGACGTCATCTCGGCCAGGTTGGCTCCCTTGCCGCCGAGGAGGTCCTTCATCTCCATCGGGGGCTTGCGGTGGGAGTGGTCGAAGTCGAACACGAACGGCATCAGGAAGGGTCTCCTAGGGGGATCCGGGGCAGGAATGAACAGCGCACGGCCTGTGTGCTGACGGGCAATCCTACCCCCGGGACCACCAGGGTGATGCGACCATTCCTGTTGGCTCTCGACCTTGTGACGGCTGGCGTAGGCCACATAGGGCGATGGCGCCGGGCTCGGCTCGGCCAGCACCGACCATCGAACCGCATTATGATTTGATAAGATTGTCATGTGATCAAGTCATGAGTACCCCGCCTTCCTCCACGCTGGCCACAGATGCCGGGCCCAGCGTGCCCCTGTCGGTGACCAAGGCCGAACTGTTCAAAGCGCTTGGCCACCCTGCCCGGATCCGCTGCCTCGAGGTCCTGGCCGACGGCGAGCGGTCGGTCGGGGAGCTGCAGCCTCTGGTGGGGATAGAGCTGTCTCATCTCTCCCAGCAGCTTGGCGTCCTGCGCCGGGCTGGCCTGGTCTCAGCACGGAGGGCCGGCTCGTCGGTCTTCTACGCCATCAAGGACCCTGAACTGATCGAGCTGATGGCGGTGGCCAGGCGCCTGCTGCTCGGATCGCTCCACGAAACCCACGCACTAATCGCCGGGCTCCAGGAGTCTGCGGCCGGAGCATGACCCCGAGTCGAGGGTCCTCCGACCGCCCGCCTGCCACCGGATGGTCTCGCTTCTTCCCCAGCGCCGGCGACTACCGCGGACTCGGCTCTTCGTGGAAGGGGGACGTCTTGGCCGGCATCACGGTGGGTGTGGTTGCGCTCCCGCTCGCCTTGGCGTTCGCCATCTCGGCAGGCTTGAGCCCTGCCGCCGGGCTGACGACGGCGATCGTCGCCGGACTGGTCGCTGCAGTCTTCGGGGGGTCGAACCTGCAGGTGTCAGGTCCGACCGGCGCCATGGCCGTGGTGCTCCTCCCCGTCGTGGCCCACTTCGGGGCCGGGGCCGTGCCGATCGTCGGGCTGCTCGCCGGCGTCCTCGTCCTCGGTGCCGGCCTTGCCCGGATCGGCCGGGTGGTCGCCTACGTCCCTTGGCCGGTGGTCGAGGGGTTCGCCGTCGGCATCGCCATCATCATCTTCCTCCAGCAAGTCCCCTCGGCGCTCGGGGTGGCCAAGCCGCAAGGGTCCAGCACCGCTGTGGTCGCCTACCGTTCGGTCGTCGCCTGGATGGGTGCCCCGGGGGCGGAGTCACTCGCCCTTGTCGCCATCGTCGCCGCCGTCATGGTCGGCCTGCCCCTGTTGCACCGCTCGATTCCGGCGTCGCTATTGGGGGTGATCACCGCCGCGCTGGTGGCCGGGTTCGCCGGGTGGGATGTGTCGCGCATCGGCGCGCTGCCCTCGTCTATCGGCGCGCCGATGATGCCGTCGTTCGGTCGGGTCACGGAACTCATCGGACCCGCGCTGGCGGTAGCTGTCCTGGCGGCCATGGAAAGCCTGCTGTCGGCCAAGGTGGCCGATGCCCTGGTCGACACGGCGCCGTGCGACCCGGACCGGGAGCTGTTCGGTCAAGGCCTGGCCTCGATCGCCTCCGCCGTCTTCGGCGGGATGCCGTCGACCGGGGCGATCGCCCGAACCGCGGTCAACGCCCGCGCCGGGGCCCGCACCCGGATGTCCGCCGTCGTGCACTCGGTCACACTTCTGGTCGTCGTCCTGGCCGCAGGATCGCTCGTGGCCCGCATCCCGTTGGCTGCACTCGCCGGCGTCTTGATGGTGACAGCGGCACGGATGGTCGATCCGTCGAACGTGTGGTCGGTGCTCCGCTCCACCCGCTCCGATGCCCTGGTTCTCATCCTCACCACGGTCGCCACCGTGGCCGTCAACCTGATCGTCGCCATCGAGCTCGGCCTGGCCGCAGCCGGGATCCTCGCCTTGATGCACCTGGCCAGGAGTGCCACATTCAGTTCGCAACGCCTGTCGGATACCGCGGAAGCCGACGGGGTCACCGGAGAGGAGAGCCGACTTCTCGCCGATGAGCACGTGCTGGTCTATCGGATCGATGGTCCGCTGTTCTTTGCCGTGGCCCAGCGCTTCCTCGAAGAGTTCGCCACGGTGTCCGACGCCCGAGTGGTCATCCTGCGGCTGGCCGACGTACAGGGGATGGATGCCTCGGCGGCCCATGCCCTGGGCGACATCGTCGAGCACCTCGAACGGCGTGGCATCACCGTCTTACTGAAGGGCGTGCAGCCCGAGCACCTCCGGATCCTCGACGCCGTCGGCACCTTGGATCACCTGGCTCATGCCCACCACGTGTTCGACGACCTTCCGTCCGCCGTGTCCCATGCCCGTCAACATGTGGCGAGGACCACCGGAGCCGCCTGATCGGGCACCTGTTCGCGAACCCCGCCCCACAAGCCAGGCGCCAGCCGTCATGTAGCACCTGGTGCTACGTTGGATCCATGGCGCAAGAACTCACGCAACGCGAACTTCGCAACAACAGCGGCGAGATCATGCGGGGGCTCGATGAAGGGAAGACCTACCTCGTGACCCGGCGCGGCGTCCCGGTCGGCGAGCTCACACCGCTTCGACGTCATCGATTCGTATCGGCAGAAGCAGCGGTTGCGATGTTCAGAGGTGCTCCAGCAGTGGACCTCGCCCGCTTCCGTCAGGACCTCGACGAGGTCGCTGGCCAGGATCTGACTCCCCGTGCCTGATGGTGCACGAGCAGCCAGAGGTCTGATCGACACCTCGGTGGTCATCGACCTGGAGACCATCGATCCGTCGGGACTGCCGGTCGAACTCGCCGTCAGTGCCCTGACGATGGCCGAGTTGGCTGCCGGACCGCACGCGGCGACAGACAACAACGAGCGAGCTCGCCGCCAAGACAGGCTCCAACGAGCTGAGGCTGCGTTCGACCCGCTTCCGTTCGACAGTGGTGCAGCCAGAGCCTACGGACGGATCTTTGCCGCTGTGATGTCCACGGGTCGCAACGCTCGTGGTCCACGTGCCGTCGACCTGATGATCGCCGCCACAGCGTGTGCGGCTGAACTACCGCTCTTCACCAGGCACATCGGTGACTTCCGCGGGCTCGAGGGGCTTGTCGAAGTCGTCGGCGTCTAATCCTGCACCAGCACGGCCGGGCGGACGGCCTTCTGACTCAGGCGGCGTCCATCCGCCGGCGCAACTCGGCCAGCAGGCCCTCCACCGGGATGCGCACCTGCTCGGTGGTGTCCCGATCCCGCACCGTCACGGCATCGTCCTCGAGCGAGTCGAAGTCGATTGTCACGCACCACGGCGTGCCGACTTCGTCCTGGCGCCGGTAGCGCTTGCCGATCGACTGGGTGGTGTCGTAGTCGCACATGAAGTGGGGTTGCAGCAGGCCGAGCACCTTGCGGGCCAAGGGCTCCAATGTCTCCTTCTTTGACAGCGGAAGTACGCCCACCTGGTAGGGCGCCAGTTTCGGGTGCAGCTTCAGCAGGGTCCGGGACTCGCCTCCGACCTCATCCTCGCTGTAGGAGGAGAGCAGGAAGGCCATCATCGTGCGGGTGGCACCGGCCGCCGGCTCGATCACATGGGGCACGTAGCGCTCGTTGGCCGTCTGGTCGTAGTACTCGAGCTTCTCGCCTGACGCCTCGCTGTGCGCCTTGAGGTCGAAATCGGACCGGTTGGCGATGCCCTCGAGCTCGTCCCAGCCCCATGGGAAGAGGAACTCCACGTCGGCGACCCCGGCTGCGTAGTGAGCGAGCTCTGACGCCTCGTGGTGGCGGAGCCGGATCTCGGACTCGGGGATCCCGAGCCGCAGGTACCAGTTGAACCGCTCCTGGAGCCAGTACTCGAACCAGGACTGGGCCTCAGCCGGAGGCACGAAGTACTCCATCTCCATCTGCTCGAACTCCCGGGTCCGGAAGACGAAGTTCTGCGGGGTGATCTCGTTGCGGAACGACTTGCCGACTTGGGCGATGCCGAACGGCGGCTTCTTGCGCGTGGTCTGGAGGACGTTGGCGAAGTTGATGAACATGCCCTGGGCGGTTTCGGGACGAAGGTAGGCGACGGCGCCTTCGTCCTCGATCGGCCCGGCGTGGGTCTTGAACATCAAGTTGAACGCTCGGGGCTCGGTGAACTCGGTCGACCCGCACGAGGGGCAGACTCCTTCGATCTTGTCCTCACGCCAGCGCTGATGGCACTTCATGCAGTCGACCAGGGGGTCGGAAAAGTTCGACAGGTGGCCCGAGGCCTCCCACACTGCCGGGGGCGACAGGATCGAGGCGTCGAGACCGACCACGTCGTCGCGGCACTGGACCATCGCCTCCCACCAGGCGTTCTTGACGTTGCGGAGCAGGTTCACCCCGAGCGGGCCGTAGTCGTAGGTGGAGCGGAACCCGCCGTAGATCTCGGCGGACTGGAAGATGAAGCCGCGTCGCTTGCACAGCCCGACCACCTTCTCCATCAGGTCGGAGCGCTCGCCGGCTTCGGAGGCTTCGGTGGAGTCGATGGCCTCCGTAGGGTCAGTGGCCGCGTCGGTGGGGACTTCCTGGTCAGACATGACCGAATGGTACCGGCTGGTTACAGAGCACCGGGCAGCGCAATCGTCACGATTGCGCACGTGTGGTCAGCGCCGACCAGCAGCACCATCGCGAGCGACGCGCCACGACTGCCAAGCAGTGCGGACGTGAGGAGGAAGAACAAGTTCGTCGAGCAGTTCGGCCAGTTCACCAGGACCTACGAAGGTACAGGCCTGGGTGCGGGTCCGAGCATCGAAGATCGGGTAGTTGCGACATCCACAGTCTACGGTGCGCTGTTCCCACTGCCGCTGTGCTCCACACGACCCCGTCCTGATCGGGATCCGTTCACGTCGCTCCCGGCTCCACCAGATACGTCGTCACCGCGTTGGCCAGCAGCCGACCGCGCACGGTCAGCACCGCCTGTCCGTCAGATCGCTCGACGAGTCCCTCGAGGTCCAGGTTGTCGGGCAACGCCGCCGAGGGCACTCCGGTCGACGTGCGCAGGGCCAGCGACAGCGCCTCAAATCGTCGTTGGGCGTCGTCGAGCACCTCTTCGCCCGCCGTCAGCGCGTCATCGTCCTCAGCCACCAGGGCCACGTAACGATCAGGGGTGCGCACGTTCCACCACCGGCGCCCCGATTGGTGCGAGTGGGCAGCAGAGCCGATCCCGCGGTAATCGCCCTGGTCCCAGTAGAGGCGGTTGTGTCGGCACTCGTGGCCAGGCAAGGCCCAGTTGGAGATCTCCTCCCACCCGTACCCGGCCGCCGACAGCACCCGGTCGGCCGTCTCGTATCGGCCGGCCTGCACATCGTCGTCGGGGTGGCGGTCCGGGGCTCGGTCGAGGGGTGTGCCCGGCTCGACGGTGAGCGCATAGGCACTGATGTGCGGCGGTGGCGACGGCAGGGCGAGCACGTCGGCCAAGCTGCGCTCCCAGTCTTCGTCGCGCTCCCCTGCCCCGCCCAAGATCAGATCCATGTTCCACGAGTTGAACCCGGCCGCTGCCACCATGGCGGCAGCCCCGGTCACGTGGGCCGGGCCGTGGCGTCGCCCCAGGCCTTCGAGCACGTGGCCGACCGTGGACTGCACGCCCAGGGAGATCCGCGTCACCCCGGCGGACCGGTAGGTAGCGAGCAGCTCGTCGGTGACGTCCTCGGGGTTGCACTCGACGGTGACCTCGGCCCCATCGG
>CAININ010000025.1 GCA_903849265.1 uncultured Acidimicrobiaceae bacterium | reverse complement strand
TGTAGACGGCCTCCATCATGTAGAGCAAGCCCTGACTGGCCGTCGCCGTGTACGCCCGTGAACCGGTAGCCGATGCTCCGATGCAGACCGACATGGCGGCGAACTCCGACTCCACGTTGATGAACTCGCACGGAGCCAGCTCGCCTGCACGGACCAGCACACCGAGGGCTTCGATGATGTGGGTCTGGGGCGAGATCGGGTAGGCGCACACCACCTCGGGCCGACAGCGAGCCACGGTCAGCGCCACGGCTCGGGAGCCCTCAATCTGCGCGAGCACGATCGACCACCTCACGCTCATCGGGCATGGCTGTCACCTCGTCATCGTCACGGACGATCACCAAGTCGTAGGCAGCGCGGGCTGCCTCCACGTTCGCCTCGCCAGCGTCACCAGGAAACCGGTTGAGGATGGCCCGCTCGAGGGCCTCGAGGGTGACCTGGCCGGTCAGCGCGGCGAACCCCCCGAGCAGGGCGGCGTTTGGGAGCGGTCTCCCCACGTACACGAGCGCCAACGCGGTGGCAGGACATGTGGCAGTCCGGTCCGGGCGGAACCTCGCGAGGGACTCGTCCAGCCCCAGTTCGGCCAATGTCTGGGACGTGTTGACCAAGACGTACGCCTCGGGAACCGCCCCTGCAAACAGGTCGACCTGGTGGACCAGCGTGGCGTCCTGCACGATGACGGCGTCGGGCTCGCTGATCGGTTCATGGGCGCGGATGACCACGTCGTCGATCCGGCAGTAGGACACGACGGGGGCGCCCATGCGCTCGGACCCGAAGCTCGGGAACGCCTGTGCATATCGGCCCTCATCGAACGCTGCCGTCGACAGGATCTCGGCCGCGGCCACCACCCCCTGGCCGCCTCGACCGTGGATCCGAACCTGAAACACCGCCCTACTTCCGTTCCCGGTCGGCCATCCCGACAACGTCGAGCACGTTGGTCATGACCTCGCCGAAGGCGTCGGGATCCCCGATGAGCCAGCTGTGCGACCCCTCCACGGTGACCACGTGGGGGTTGCCCAGCGCAAGGCACATCGCCTCGAAGGAGTCTTTTGTCACGAGCCGGTCGTTGCGGCCCCACAGGACCACCACCGGCAGCCCACGGCGACGGATCTCGTCGAGTTCGACGGTGAGGTCGGACCGACGAGCGACGCCCGCCGCCGACCAGAACGCCCGTGGGTCGCGGACAAGGCTGGGGAGCGCCTCAGCCACGATGACCGGCAGCACCCGGCGGGCCTGGCGGAGCGGCAGGAGGTCAGCCGGAAGATGGATGCCCCAATCCCACAGAGGGCGCTGCGCCATCGAACGGATGGTCGAGCCCCGGTGGGTCCACGCCGAGCCGCCGATCGAGTTGACCAGTACCAGCGCACGCGTCCGGTCCGGATGGTCGTAGGCGAACCGCACCGCCACACCACCACCGAACGAGTGGCCCATCAGCAGTACCGGTTCGGTGACTCCCACCACGTCCAAGAACGACTCCACCCACTCCACGAAGGCGCCGAGATCGTTGGCTTTGTACGGGAGGCCATCGGTGCCGCCAAACCCGGGGAGGGCCGGGGCGATCACACGCACGCCGTCGCCCACCATCCGCGACAACGCCCGCTTGTAGGCCTTGTGGTCGAGCCCCCACCCGTGGAGGAACACCACCGGGGGACCGTCACCGGCCTCGCCGTAGACAGCGGCGCGGCCATCGACCTCGGCGCTCTTCCACGTCAGCCATGCCGCCTCACGTGGCGCCTGTTCGTTGGACAGGACCTCGGGCGAACGCGGACCACCTTCTTGCGCCATGGCTCAAGTGTCCGGCCGTGCCGGGGAACCGGCCAGGGCCGAAATCCCCCATTCCCCCAGTTGGACCACCCGTCACCGATCGTCCGCACCGTCGCGAAGGCCCCCATGGACAGGTCTTCCGGCCCTGGGACTCCACTCAGGCCGGCCGTAGGCTGGCCGCAGGCGACGGATCAGTGGAGGAAACGACATGGCGACGTTCACGGTGGGCTCGGTGGTGATCAACGTGGTCGATATCGACCGCGCCCAAGAGTTCTGGTCCGCCGTGCTCGGTGTGGCGCCAGCTCGCTCCATCCCCGGGTTCTTCGTGTGGCTTCAACCCCAGCACCCGGGCGGGGTGTCAGTCGCCCTGCAGAAGGCGTTCGATCCGAAGACCAGTCGAAATCGGGTCCACCTCGACATCGGTGTAGACGACCTCGATGCGGCTCAGGCCCGGATCGAGGAGCTCGGTGGCTCGTTGGTGGAGACGCACAACATGGGCGACTTCACCTGGCGGGTGATGGGCGACCCCGAAGGCAACGAGTTCTGCGTCGCCGACCGCAACCACTGAGGGCTGGCTGGCCGAGCGGCCGCGCCCGCCCGGGTGCTTGGCCGAGGTGGCTCAGACCTCGGCGCGGCTCGACTCCCCGATTTCGTAGACGTCGCTCGCCCGTCCGACCACGAGCGGGTCGAGCAGGCCCAGTTCATGAACGTCTTTGCCCGTATAGGGCATCCGGTGGAGGACGTAGCGGATGGCATTCAGCCGGGCCCGCTTCTTGTCGTTCGACTTGATGACCGTCCAGTGGGCCTCGTCTATGTCGGTCACCTGGAACATAGCGTTCTTGGCCTCGGTATAGGCGTCCCACTGCTCGAGCGAGGCCAGGTCGACCGGGGAGAGCTTCCACTGCTTCAGCGGGTGCTTCTCGCGCTCTAAGAACCGGCGGCGCTGCTCGTCCTGGCTCACCGAGAACCAGAACTTGATGAGGTGCACTCCGCTCCGGGTCAGGTTCCGCTCGAACTCCGGCGCCTGATGGAGATATTCAGCGACCTCTTCGTCGGTGGCGAAACCCATGACCCGCTCGACGCCGGCGCGGTTGTACCAGGACCGGTCGAAGAGGACGATCTCTCCTCGGGTCGGGAGGTGCTGCACGTAGCGCTGGAAGTACCACTGCCCGCGCTCCGCCTCGGTCGGCTTTTCGAGGGCGACCACCCGTGCTCCGCGGGGGTTCAGATGTTCCATGAACCGCTTGATGGTCCCGCCCTTGCCCGCAGCGTCGCGTCCTTCGAAGAGGATCACGACCCGCTGGCCGGTGTCCTTGACCCACGACTGCAACTTCAGCAGCTCGACCTGCAGGTGGTACTTTTCGGCCTCGTACTTCTTGCGCGACATGAGGTTCTTGTAGGGATAGACGCCGCTCTGCCAGTGGTCGACGAGCTCGTCGGAGTCGTGCATGGGCGGTGTTCCGTAGATGGGCTCGTCCTGTTCGAGGAGTACCCGTCGCAGTGCACCGAGCTCGTCGGACGACGAGCCCTCGATCATTGCGTTCAGCCACTCGGCCACCGCGATGCGGTCTGCTGACTTGGCGTGAGTCAAGACGTCTTGGACTGCGAGTAGCCGCTCGTCGACCGCGTTCTCGGTGGCCTCCTCGACGACGTACTTCTCGATTCCCTCAGGGGAGAGGTCCGGCGAGATGTCTCCCTCAGCCGTGGGGCGCAGCCCGTTCCCGGCGTCCTTGCTCATGCGCATGCCTTCCCGTGTCGCAGATCGACCGCTCTCGAACCTACCTGGTTTCAGATCGCCAGCCCTTGGGCATGCCGGTCAGCTCGTTGGCTCTGTCCCGTATGAGCCCGGGGCCCGCTCGTGCAGCAGGTGCGGGAGGTCGGTGCTGGCGAAGCGCGCCGGTTCGGTGGTGTCGATGAAGTCGAGCAGTACCTTGAGGAACCGTTCCGGTGTCTCGACGTGGGGGAAGTGACCGGCATCCTCGATGATCTCGAGCCGGCTGTCTGGGATGGCCTCGTGGGCGGCATAGGCGTGACTCACCGGGATGATGGTGTCCTGGGCGCCCCAGATGATCAGGGTCGGCAACCTTGCCGCGAGGTAGAGCCGGTCGTTGGCGCTGACCGACTGCCCTCCGGGGTCGATGACCGCCCGCAGCGTCCGCACGAACGCCCGCCGGTTGGCCGACTCCGTCAACGAGGCATAGGCGTTCCACATCTCGGCCACCCGACCCAGGCGGACACCCCGGCGATGGAGCTGCCGGCTGAGCTCGTTGCCTCGTTCACGCACGAACGGGGGGAACAGCACCGGCATCACGTACTCGCTGCCCGGCAGTGTCATGAGTCGGAGCATCCAGCTCACTTCGCGTCCCAGCCCTCCGCTGTCGACGAGGACGAGCCGCTCGCAGCACTCGGGGTGCTGGTAGGCGAGCTGCAGAGCCACGCCTCCCCCGAAGGACTGGCCGACGATGGTCGCCCGCTCGATGGCGAGCGCACCGAGCAGATCGCGCATGCCGCTGGCGTAGGCACCGAGCGAGTAGTCACCTAGTGGCTTGGCCGAGTGCCCGTGGCCGATCAGATCGGGGGCGATGACGGTGAACCGCTGAGCCAACGCGGGCATGACCTCACGCCACGCCACCGAGCTTCCGGCGATCCCGTGGATGAGCAGGAGCACGGGCCCGCTGCCGGCCATCCGGTAGCCGACCTGGTGACCGTGGATCGATACGTGGCGTAGCTCGATGCTCACTGCCTGTCTCCATCAACCAGAACCTCGGTGCGGAGCCGGTCCGAGGCCATCGACTCGTGCGACAAGAACGACCCGAGTTCCGAGATCGTGCTCATCAGCGATGCCGGGAACACCACCGTCGAGTTCTTGTCGACGGCGATCTCGATGAGGGTCTGGAGGTTTCGCAGCTGCAGCGCCAGTGGATGCTCCATCATGATGTCCGACGCCTGGCCCAAGGACGCCGCCGCCATGGCCTCCCCCTCGGCCGCGATGATCTTCGCCCGCTTTTCGCGCTCTGCCTCGGCCTCTTTGGCCATGGCTCGCTTCATGTCCTCGGGCAGCTGGATGTCCTTGAGCTCGACCAGGGTGACCTCCACCCCCCACTCGGTCGCCGTGAGCTCGAGGATCTCCCGGATGTCGACGTTGATGCGGTCCGTTTCGGCCAGCGTCTCGTCGAGCGTGTGCTGGCCGACCACCTTGCGCAACGTGGTCTGCGCGATCTGGTCGATGGCGGCACTCACGTTTTCAATGGCCACGATCGACTTCACCGCGTCGATCACGCGGTAGTAGGCGACAGCGGCGATGTCCACGCTCACGTTGTCGCGGGTGATGATCCCCTGGGACTGGATCGGCTGAGTGACGATCCGAAGGGACACCTTGTGCAGGCGATCGATCGCCGGGACGATCACATGCAGGCCCGGCTCGCGCGTGCCGATCACCCGCCCGAGTCGAAAGAGCACCCCGCGCTGGTACTCCGTAACGATCTTGAGAGACAACGCAAGGACGAGCAGGAGGATGGCGACCGCGATCACCGTGATGAGCACTGCCATGACCCGACCTCTCTTCCGTTCCGCCGCCCCCGGACATCAGAACCGTCGGCACCTCCGCAGAACGCATCCAAGGGGGTACCGACGACACTGAACCACCGGGCCGCCACACCTGCGAAGGTAGGTCGGTGGAGAAGGTGCCGACAGGGTCAAAGGACCCAACATGGCCAGAGCACCGAACGCTCAGCGATCCCGGGCCTACGACTGCATACCCACGGCCGACCCCAGCGCGGTCATCCGACGAGGGGCCCCGAGTTCAGCGGCTGACACGCGATGAGCGGTTCAGGAGGGCCGCTGCGCCTCTCGGAAGTA
>CAININ010000024.1 GCA_903849265.1 uncultured Acidimicrobiaceae bacterium | reverse complement strand
CATCTCACTCGCCCCGGTCCGTAGGTAGATGGCTTGTGCCCCCGCGACGATGATTGCGGATCCGTGGGACCGCAACGCAAACAACGCATCGAGGAGAACGCGCCGAGCCTCGATGTACAGGGGATCGAGTCCGCCGCCGCCACGTAAATTGCTCACTGGTCGCGCTGCGTCCGATCAAGGTCCTCTAATGACGAAACTCGCCAGCGAGACTCGTCCTCTGCCATCCATGAGAGGAGCGCTTCTCCTTCCGACGGCATGCGTCCATTGCCGGTCAGACAATCGACCGCAATCTGTGAAGCAGCGACGTAGGTCACCCCGTCGTCGGTGGTTGTCCGTTCCCAGACAACAGGATCGAAGGGACGCAGGAGCACGACGTTGGTGCCACGGTCGGTTGGAAGTAACCCGAGCTGGGTGGCAACAGCGTCCACGTCTGCACAGTACGCAATCAGCAATGCAGGGCCTGCAACGGGCGCCAGGCGGACGGCAGCAAACGAGCCCGTCACGGCGACAGCCGAAGTAATCGACGACTGAGCGAACTGTTCCAGGATGCTCTTCGGTCCATTTGGTGCCACGTAGGTCGAAGCGACGTTCGTCTTGAGAACGTCGTAGCCCTCGATCCACCGGCGAATGAGGCCGGGGACGTCGACGGAGTTGACCTGGCCACGTCGCCCGCGCTCGACGAGTGCTTCACAGTCGAGCGCTTCCAGGAGGCGTGAAACGTACCCAGGTGCGAGTTGTGTCGCAGTAGCAACCTGGGTCACGTTGTACGGAGGAGCGACATCGATAAGAAAGCGAACGAGTCGCCCTGCCTTGGGCCCTCTGACTCGTGCCTTGCCCCGATCCATCGGTGCGGGATCCCGGCTCGCACCCGTGGAGATGATGAAAAGCGGTGGGTACTCGAGGCTGATCCGAACGTTGCCTGTCAGGTCCAAGTAGTTGATGTCTTCGGCGGCGAGGACATCACGGGTTCGAGTGCTGAGCCAGGGAGCAACGACGAGAACCGGCGTATTCGGATTCAGTTGGCGGTATCGACGAGCTGTTCCAGAAAAGAGACGCTCGGCGTCTCGTGGCGTGAGCACGCGCTTTGGCTCGACCATGAGGCTGGCGGCCCCCCGACCCTGTGGTCCCTGGATTTCGAGGAGAGGGTCGATCTGGGTAGGCGGTTGGCTGGGATCTTGCCCCGGCACAGTCCAGTTGCCCACCTCGACCTTCCATGAGGCCGGTAACGTCGAACGCAGTTGAGAAACGGCGGCCTCCAGGAGGACTATTCTCTCTGAGGTAAAGTTTGCTGTCATGACAAATAGCACACTAACAGAGTGACATTCTCTAAGAAACATGTTTTGTTGTACTGGAGAAACTAGTAGTTAGAGGCAATATTCGATCACACTCCGCTTGCGGCGTGCCTTGGTGGTCAAGGCTAGGAGCTCTCGGACTTCAGCGCAGTGGGCGCCCTGTGATCGTTGCGTTCCATGGTCGGGGCTCGGCCCGGTTGGCCGGATTTGGGCCGATCCATCCCCACCGGACCGATTTGATGAGGGCGCACGACGAGATGGCATGGCGCCGGCGGATGCTGCTGGCATGCAAGGGCTGGCACGTCCCTCTCCCGACTTGATCTTGCGATGCCACTCGCCGAGGTCGCCAGGGGTCAACTGGGCGATCAGAGTGTCACCCCACTCGGGAAAGATCGCCTTGTCGGCCGACTGGCGGGCATCATGCGGTGTCCGAGGTGCATGCCCTCGAGTCTTGATGTGGATCAGTCATTCGTCCATCACGGACACGGACACGGACACGGACTGTGACGCCGTTTTCGGGAGGCACCTGGGGCGACCATGGGCGGGGCAGGCTGCAGCGTAAGTGCCTGGAAAGCGGGCGACCCGAACTGCAGCTACGGATGCCTCCTCGGTCAAAGCCCGCACGGCATCGCTCACGTGCTGCCAGGCTTGAAGCTGCCGCCGAGCCTCGGTCCGGCTCCTGTCCTCGGCGGTGCTGGTCATCGGCATCGGAATGGACTTGACGTCGTAGGTGCAGATGAACACCCGCAACTGCCGAGATCAGGGCCAGCGCCACCGGACTGATCCTGTACCCTTGGGACGTCTCGTTGCCCTGGTCCGTCCTTCCTTCGCCGGAAGATATAGACCAAAAAGTGGGCAGCGAGAAGATCTGAACAGAGGGCAGATCGGCAAAAGTGCCCCTGAGCAGGTACGGAGAGGTGCGAGAGCGGCCGAATCGGACTCACTGCTAATGAGTTGACCTGGGTAACTGGGTCCGAGGGTTCAAATCCCTCCCTCTCCGCGTTGTGATGTGTCGCGACATACAGAGACACCCCGGGCCATTGGTCCGGGGTGTCTCTTGTCGTGAGGGTCAATCACAGTTGAAGGGAATTTCGATTCCTGGTGCCGGCGATCCCGAACTCTGGTGCAGCCATCGCAAGTTCGACTCGCCGGTGGATTCCCGAACGATGCGTCGGTTCTGCGTCTCATTACGGTCGTCTGCGTCGAACAACATGACGATTGGACGGCTTCGGACCGCCGCTATCTCTCGAGTGAGTCCATGGCGCTACTCAAAGCCACAGGGCCGGAGGATGAGACCAATGCACGCTCGGCATCCCTCATGGCCATGGACAATCACCGGAGCGTTGAGGATGCAGTGGTCCAAGTGACACCACTCAGCGGGACGTGATCCTTGCTGGTCGTCAATGAAGCTCCCATGCCCGAACCGAGGGCCGCAGTAGATCGAGTCGAGTAGGTCGACCTCTGAGTGGAGGTCAGACGCGTTCGAAGCCGAGCAGACCGGCGACCCGT
>CAININ010000023.1 GCA_903849265.1 uncultured Acidimicrobiaceae bacterium | reverse complement strand
CGGTTGCCGTGGTCAAGAACCTGATGAACGATGCGTTTCTTGCTGTGGTGTTCGTCGAGGCCGGCGACATCAAGGCCATCTCGCACCTGGGCCGGAACATCAACGCCCAACTGCGGACGGCGTTGGTCTTCCGGGACCGGGGATGCGTGGTGCCGGGGTGCGGTGTCCTCTACAGCCTCGAGATCGATCACGTCATCTCGAGGGCAGAAGGCGGACTGACCGACCTCCCCAACTTGGCGCTGCTCTGTCACCACCATCACCATCTGAAGACCTACGACGGGTGGGTACTCCAACGCAATGGACCGAGCGACCAAGACCCGAGGTGGTCCTTCAGACCCCAACCCGAGTTCGGCCAAGAGCCAGGGCTCGGGATCGACAAGCCGCCGGAGCCCGTGGCGAGGGCGTGAGTCCGGCGTCTGGATCTGCAGGTGTGAACTAGTCGAACCGAACCAAGTGGTGGTCCTTCTTTCCACGGCGCAGCACCACATAGCGGTCGGCGACCAGATCTTCCGCGCTCAGGCGGCGGGTGACGTCGTCTTCACGTCGATTGTTCACGTAGGCGCCGCCCTGGGTGACCGTCGTGCGGGCCTGGCTCTTCGAGCCCACGAGCCCCGTTTCGGCCAACAGGTCAACTAGGAGCAGCCCCTCTTGGTCGAGCCGGCTGCGACCTAGGTCCGTGGATGGGGCATCGGCGAAGACGTCGAGCAGCGAGCGCTCGTCGAGTCCTCCGATCTCTTCCCCGAAGAGGGCGGCAGCAGCCTGCTCGGCCCGGATGGTCTCGTCTTCCCCGTGCACCAAGGTGCACACCTGGCGGGCCAGCTCCCGGTGGCCCTCGCGGCGTTCGGGGTGCGCAGTCGTCGCCTCGTCGAGGGCCAGGATCTCTTCATGGGAGAGGAAGGTGAAGTAGCGCAGATAGGTCCCCACCATCGTGTCCTCGCAGCGGAAGAAGAACTGGTAGAGCTGGTAGGGCGACGTGCGCGCCGGGTCCAGCCACACGGCGCCTGACTCCGTCTTGCCGAACTTGGTTCCGTCGGCCTTCAGGACCAAGGGCGTGGTCAGTCCGAAGACTTCTGCCTGGCGGACCTTACGGACGAGTTCGATCCCCATGGTGATGTTCCCCCACTGGTCGCTCCCGCCGATCTGGAGCGTGCAGCCGAAATCGTCGAACAGCTGCAGAAAGTCGTAGGCCTGCAGGAGCATGTAGCTGAACTCTGTGTAGGAGATCCCTTGGTCGGCCCGAGCAAGGCGGGACTTCACCGAGTCTTTGGCCACCATCTGGTTGACCGTGAAGTGCTTGCCCACGTCGCGCAGGAACGTGAAGAGCGGCAGCGGCCGAAGCCAGTCGGCGTTGTTGACCAGGACCGCCCCGGAGTCGCCCCCTCCGCCGAACTCGACGAAGCGCGACAGCTGACGGTGGATCCCCGCCAGGTTGGCCTCGAGCTGCTCCTCGCTCAGCAGCGACCGCTCCTCGGACTTTCCGCCCGGGTCGCCGACGAACCCGGTCCCGCCGCCGGCCAAGGCGATCGGCCGATGGCCGGCCTCTTGCAGGCGGCGAAGGGTGCACACCTGGAGCAGGTGGCCCACGTGCAGGCTGTCGGCCGTCGGGTCGAATCCCGAGTACCCGGTCATCCGCCCGCTGTCGAGGCGGGCCCCGAGCTCAGGATCGGTCATCTGGTGGATCAACCCCCGGAAGCGGAGGTCTTCGACGAAGGCGGGCATGGCCACAGCCTGCCATGCCGCCGGGACGCAGCCGGACGCTACGATCCCCGGTGCCGGCACGACTGCCGTGGCCGCCGAGGCGAGGACGAGGACCCATGGTGAACCCGTATCTCGAAGGAAACTTCGCCCCCGTGCTCGAAGAGCGCACAGACGACCGCGAGCTCGAGGTCACCGGGGTCATCCCCCCCGACCTCGAGGGGAGGCTGCTGCGCAACGGACCCAATCCGGTGTCGACCCCTGCAGATCCTTCCGACTACCACTGGTTCTCCGGCGACGGAATGATCCACGCCGTGTCCCTGGCCGGTGGAAAGGCGACGGGCTACCGGAACCGCTGGGTCCGCACCCGGGCGTTGGCCGGCAAGGTCGCCACTGCCGAGCCGAAAGGTCCCCGGGAGTCCATCGATGGTCCGGCCAACACCCATGTGATCCGGCACGCCGGCACCACTCTGGCCCTCGTCGAATCCGGCTTCCCTCATGCCCTGTCCCCCGACCTCGATCGCGCTCGGGTTCACGACTTCGACTCGACGCTGTCCTCGCCCATGACCGCCCACCCCAAGCTCGATCCGGCCACCGGAGAACTCGTCTTCTTCGGCTACGACGTGTTCGGCCCGCCGTTCCTCCGCTACCACGTGGTGGATGCCGCCGGTCAACTGACCCGCACCGAGGAGATCGAGACCCCGCGGGCCACGATGATCCACGACTTCGGCGTCACAGCTACACGTGCCGT
>CAININ010000022.1 GCA_903849265.1 uncultured Acidimicrobiaceae bacterium | reverse complement strand
CGGGCGGCCGCTGGCCTCGGCTGCCGCCACCAGCAGAGGCATCTCGTCGATCGACTTGGACCGCTCGCCACCCAGACGGTCGAGACTGCCGATGGTCCCCGCCACGATGGCCTCGAACACGCCGTGGCCAGCCGAGCCGAGCGCCCGGGCGAACGCCAGCACTTCCTCTTCGGCGGCAAACGTCCCCGGTACCGGGCGGCCCGACTTCGCCTTGTGCCCGATCGTCCGCGAGGTGGTGAACCCGACCGCACCGGCGGACATCGCCTGTCCGACGATCGATGCCATGGCCGCGATGTCGTCCGCTGTTGCATCTTCGTTGGCCGCCCCCCGTTCGCCCATCACGTAGAAGCGCACGGCACCGTGGGCGATCTGGGCGGCGATGTCGACGGCGTAGCGACGCTCCTCGAGGAGGTCCAGGTACTCGGCAAAAGACTCCCATCTCCCCCAAGGCATGCCGACACTGAGCGCAGAGCCGGGGATGTCCTCGACCCCTTCCATCAGGTCGATCAACGCATCGTGATCAGTCGGGCGCACCGGAGCGAATCCGACCCCGCAGTTGCCCATGACAAGCGTGGTGACTCCGTTGGAGGCGGAGGGCTCGAGGGCATCGTCCCAGGTGACCTGACCGTCATAGTGCGTGTGGACGTCGACCCACCCCGGGGTCACGAGTGCGCCGTCCGCATTGATCACCTGCGCGGCACTCGCGGACACCTCGCCGATCTCCACGATCCGACCGTCCTGGATCCCCACGTCGGCGGTGACGATGGGGCCCCCGGTTCCGTCAACGACCCTGCCGCCCTTGATGATCACATCGAGCATCTGCCGCTCCTCACTGTCCCGCCCCCCGGGGGTGCGGACGTACGTCCTTCGACAAACGGTAGACCGCACAAGTCGCGTGCGCTCGGACACGCGGGGTAAGAGGCGCGTGTCATCGGGATCCTGCCGCTGGAGAATGCCGATCACCACCAATCTGGGTCAGGGCGGCGAGCGGGCACTGCACCCTTTCGCAGGTGCACCGGCCCTGCAATGATCGGAGGTGCGGGCCGACTTCCGGTGCCGACGACAACTAGGGGCGGACATCCATCCCATGGACCCGACATCGATCCTCGCACCTTCGCTCGGCTTGGCCGAGGCCCGCACCGCCTATGGACGCGGCACTGCGGTCTGGTCGGCGCCGGGCCTGCTGCACGTGGACGAGGACTGGTGGATCGCCCTCAGCCGGGCTCCGTATGTCGACTACAACCTGGCACTGATCCACGGAGAGCACGGAGCGGACGCCGTGCCCCAGGTGCTCGACGAGGTGAAGAACGCACACGTGCCCGCGGTGATCATGCTGGCAGGAGCCGGGCTGCGGGCAGCCAGTGCGCTAGCTGACGCCGGTTGGGTGTGCACCGGTGCGCTCCCGTTCATGGGCAAGGAGCGCGGCCCCTTGCACGACGACCTCGACGTCCGGCTGCTCGAGCAGCGCGACCTGACCCAGGCCCGGGCCCTGACATCGTCGGCCTTCGGCGTGGCAGAGGCAGTCGGCGCCATCGTCTACGCCGAAGATGCGCTCGAACGCGAGTGCACACGCTTTTGGGGGCTGTTCGAGGAAGACGTTCTGCGGTGCTGCTCGGTCAGCCAGTACGTAGACGGCCGCTACTCCGTGGGCTGGGCACTGGCGACAGCACCGGAGCGCCAGCGGGCCGGATACGGCCGACGGCTGATGCGGGCAAGTGCTGCCCGACGGATGGCCGATGGGATTCCTGTGTCACTGCTCATGGCGACCGAAGAGGGTCGACACCTCTACGAGCAGGAGGGGTACACGACACTCGAATACTGGCAGATCTGGTCTCGCGCCCGATGGGTGCTGCCGTAAGCTCAAAGGGATTGTGGTGCATCCCGGCCCGTCGAGCCCGTCGAGCCCGTCGAGCCCGTCGAGCTCGCCGGACCCCATCTGGCCTCAATGGTGGGAGGAGACCAGCAGGTAGAGATCAACCACGGCGAACGCAGTGGTGGCCAGGGTCACCGATCGGATGATCCACCGGTCG
>CAININ010000021.1 GCA_903849265.1 uncultured Acidimicrobiaceae bacterium | reverse complement strand
GCAGCCAAACCGTCGAGCCCGTCGATGAGGTTGACAGCGTTGGTGATGGCGATCACCCACAGTGCGGTCAGCAGCGGCGTCCACTCGGGGGAGAGCTGCACGAGGCCTGCCAGCGGCACCTTGAACTGGAACCAGGTGACCCCCATGAAATAGAGGATCGTGGCGGCCAGGACCTGGCCTGCCACCTTGGCCGGTGCGGACATGTCCCGGAAGTCGTCGATCAGGCCGACCACGAAGATTGCTGCAGCACCCAAGAGGAGGCCAAGCGGCTCGGATGATCCTCGGAAGAGCGGGCTCAATGCGGGGATCGAGGCAGCCACGGCGAACGTCACCAGGACGCCGAGGAACATGGCCACACCACCCGACTGCGGCGTCACCCGTTGGTGGACCTTGCGGACATCGGGCTGCGCGACGTAGCCGATCCGAACCGCGATCCGCCGGGCCGGAAAGGTCAGCCCCCACGTGGCGACGGCGGCGACGGCCAGCAGGATGGCATACCAGTTGAGGGGGACGATGGAACTCAACGGCACCTCCCAGACGACACGGTCATCCCGGTCGGCCCGGTCATCCCGGTCGGCCCGCTGCTCCGTCCAGGCTCACGCGTCGGCCAGGTCCGGGTAGGGAGGGAACGAAGCGCACAGCTCGCGGATCTCGGCCCGGACTCCGGCCACGACAGACTCGTCGGCCCGTCCGCGCAACGTGGTGCCGATCAGGCCGCCGATGCGCTCCATCTCGGCCTCGCCCATCCCGACGGTCGTCTGGGCCGCGGAGCCGAGCCGCAGACCCGAGGTGATGAAGGGCGACCGAGGGTCGTCAGGGATGGTGTTGCGGTTGCAGGTGATCCCAGCCCGGTCGAGGACTTCCTGGGCCTCTTTGCCGGTCAGTTCGGCGTCGAAGCTCTGCAGGTCGCAGAGGACCTGGTGGTTGTCGGTCCCCCCGGATACGAGCCGGATCCCCTGGGCTGCCACTGCCGCGGCCAGCGCCTTGGCATTGGCCACCACCTGGGCGGCGTAGGTGCGGAACTCGGGGCGGGCTGCCTCGGCGAACGCCACCGCTTTGCCGGCGATCACGTTCTCCAGGGGGCCGCCCTGCAGGCCCGGGAAGATGGCGCTGTCGATGGACTTGGCCAGCTCGGCGGAGCACAAGATGGCCCCGCCACGGGGGCCGCGCAGGGTCTTGTGGGTAGTGAACGTGACGACGTCGGCCACGCCGACAGGTGACGGGTGGACTCCTCCGGCGATCAGTCCTGCCGGATGGGCGGCATCGAACATGAACCGGGCGCCGATCGAGTCGGCGATCTCTCGGAACGGCAGGGGGTCGATGATCCGGGCGTAGGCCGTTGAGCCGGCCACGATCAGCTTGGGTCGATGCGTGCGAGCCATCTCGGCCACCTGGTCGAAGTCGATGACCTCACCTGGATTGTCCGGGTCGTCCGTGGCCGGCGTCACTCCGTAGGAGACGAAGTTCCACACCTTCGAGGTGATGCTGGCCGGCGAGCCGTGCGTCAGGTGGCCGCCGTGGTCGAGCCGCATGGCCAGCACGGTGTCCCCCGGATCGAGGAGGGCTTGGTACACGGCGAGGTTGGCGTTGGAGCCGGCATGGGGCTGGACGTTGGCGTGCTCCGCCCCGAAGAGGGCCTTGAGCCGATCCCGGGCGAGGTCTTCGACCTGGTCGACGACCTGATTGCCTCCGTAGTAGCGACGGCCCGGATAGCCCTCGGCGTACTTGTTGGTCAGCACCGAGCCTGTGGCAGCCATGACCGCGGTCGAGGTGAAGTTCTCCGAGGCGATCAGTTGCACCGTGGTGGCCTGGCGCTCGGCTTCGGCACCCATCAGCGCAAGGACCTCAGGGTCCTCGGTGATCCACCGGTCGAAGGGAGATGCGGGCATGGGGCTGCTCATGAGGTCGGCTGCTGCCTTTCTGGGTTATCGCTCGAAAGGGACGCCTCGGTGGCGCCACTGTCGAAACGAGAGATCTGGTCGATGCGCCGCTGGTGGCGCCCTCCCTCGAACTCGGTGGTGAAGAACGCGTCGATGGCGTCGATGGCCTCGGCTGGGCCGGTCGTCCGTTCGCCCAGGCACACCACGTTGGCATCGTTGTGCCGCCGGGCCAGCGTGGCAGTGGTCGAGTCGTGGACCACGGCGGCCCGGATCCCGGGCACCTTGTTGGCCGCGATGCCGATACCGATGCCGGTTCCGCAGACACAGACGCCCCGCTCGGCCCGGCCGTCGGCCACTGCTGCTCCAACGGCGTGTCCGAACTCGGGATAGTCGACCGAGACCTCGGCCGTATCGGTGCCGAGGTCGAGCACCTCGTGCCCGGCGGCGGCCAGGTGTTCGACGATGAGGGTCTTGAGGGCGTAGCCCGCGTGGTCCGAGCCCACGGCGATGCGCATGGCCTGAGTGTACCGAGTACGCCGAGCAGGATTCTGCCGGCTCTGAGCCACGGGTAGGCTCGCTGAGTCATGAGCATCGATCCCTCCACCCCGGTGGTCGTCGGGGTCGGCCAGGTGACCAACCGCCCGCACACCGAGGGGGAAGGTTCGCTGGCCGATCGCCCCGAGCCGCTGGGCCTGATGCTGGACGCCGTAGCCGCAGCCGTCGAGGACTGCGACGGTGCTGCTCCCGGCGGCACGGCACCGGCGGGACGTTCTTTGCTGGCCCGGACCGGATCGCTCCGGGTAGCAAACCCGTTGAGCTGGCACTACATCGATCCGGGTGCCCTGCTGGCTGAGGAGCTCGGCATCGAGCCCGAGCAGATCCTGG